>JACPOW010000074.1 GCA_016191335.1 Elusimicrobiota bacterium
ACCGCCGCGCCTGCGCCTGCGCCTTCCGCATCGGGCACGACGGGCGTCGCGACGCGCACCTGCGCGAACGCCGGGGATGCGAAAAGCAGAACCGCGACGAACGCCGCGAGGGTTCTTTGCATGCCTTTACTATAAAGGACTGGAACGCGCCGCGCGTGGGCCGTCTGGGCACCCCTGCACAGGAAAAGGGCCTAGACGGACTATCCTTAAGGATAGTTCGCCCGATCTAGACGGAGACCTTCACGTCCCAGCACTCGTTGGCGTGCTTGAGGAGGTCGGTCTCGGTCTGGGCGCGGCGCACGAAGTCCTGGACTTCCTTGGACTTCCAGGCGGCGCCGACCTTGGGCCAGGCGGACTTGAGGCTCTCGGTCTTGAGGTCCGCGACGGCGAACGGCAAGGCGTTCAAGAGCTTGGCGCGGCCGTTGGGGACGACGAGCACCATGCTTTGGGGGCTCTCGGCGCGGGTGACCATCTCCTGCTGTATGCCCCACGGGTAGATCGCGAGCTTGGGACCTTTCAAGGCTGCGGCCGCGGCTTTGAGGCCCATCACGGCCTCTTTCCAGTCGTCTTCCGAACAGGCGAGGGTGTCCCACGCATAAGCGGCGCGGCCGAGGCGCATCATTGGACCGGTGACGAAGGTCCGCACGCCTCGCGCGGCGGCTTGTTCATAGACCGATACCGCGTCCTTGACGTTTATCTTCGTCGGTATAAAAACCAGCTCAGGTTCAAGCCCACGCGCCACAAGGCGGTCTATGGCGGCCCAGGCCGGCGCGTAGCCTGACCCCGGCCTGAGCTTCTCGTGGACGGCCGCGGTGGCGCCGTCGATCGAGATCTGGACACACGCGATTTTGAGCTCTTTAAGCTTGTCGCAGGCGGCGTCGTTCAGGTCGAGGCCGTTCGTCTCGATCTTGATCTCGACGCCCCCTTTCGTGAGCATCTCGAATATCTCGATGGCCCACGGCGAGCCCATCGGCTCCCCGCCGCCGAAGGCGACGTAGGCGATGCCGTTCTCGACGATCTGGCGGGTTAATGAAAGGGCCTGCTCGCGCGTCATCTCGTCGGGCCAGGCCTTGTCCGGCCCCGACTCCTCGCAGCAGTGCAGGCAGCGGCCCGTGCAGCGGTTGCTCAGCTGCCAGGCAAGAAAGAGAGGGGCGCCGTAGTCGCCCACGGACGCCCCTCTCCGGTCCATCAGGTGAAGCGGATGTAGGGCTGGGCCATCACGCGCTCGGAAACTTCCTCAAGAGAGGGCGTCTCCCAAGCGAGCTTCGGCTCGGCCTTGGCATCCGTCACGGTTTTCTGGTCGTTCATGTTACTCCTGTTCCCGGTCAGACCACGACCGGTATAGCTTCAGATTCGTGCAGCGCGACCCACTGGTTCGCCCGGGCCGAGGCGCCCGGGTCGGCGGCGAGGTCCGCCAGGGCGGTCCGCACGCGCGGATCGGCCCAGGCTTTCTTGTACGCCTCCCAGGATTCGAGGAAAGTCTGCGATTTGAGGTCGGCGCATGTAAAGGGCAGGGGTGCCGCGACCTTCACGCGCCCGTCGGGAAGTACCAATAATGTGCCGGAGGGCTGAAAAGCCCGGTGCGCCATCTCCTCGTCCAGGGAGAAGGGCTTGTAGCACAGCTCCATCTTGCCGGCGTACTCCCGCTCCTTGCGCTCCAGGACGCGCAGGAAGGCCGCGTAGTCGGCCTTGGAGGGCTCGAGCTTGTCCCAGAGCCTGGCGGCGGTGCCCAAGCGCATCAGCTGGCCGGTGTTGAAGCGGAAGGCGCCGAGCTTGGCGGCAAGATCGATCACCGCCTCGGCTTCGAAGATGTTCAATCGCGTCGGGGCGAAAGTGATCTCGAGAGGCAAGCCGGCGGCGACGACGGAACGGCACGCGGCCACGGCACGTTCGAGCACGCCGTTGACCCGCTGGCGTCCGTACACCGCCTGAGAGGCCCCGTCCAAGGAGATCTGCACCGACCGTATGCCGAGGCCCTTGAGGGTCGCGGGATCGAAGTTGTTGCCGTTCGTCTCGATCTTGAGAAGCACCCCGCCGTCGGACAAGGTCTTGCAGACCTCGGCGAAATGAGGCGCGAGGGTCGGCTCCCCGCCGACGATCATCGCGTACGGCACGCCGGCGGCGACGATCTCCCCCGCCAGCTTCAACGCCTGCTCCCGCGTCAGCTCGCCCGGCAGCGCCTTGCCCGGGGCGGAGTCCGTGCAGCAATGCAGGCACGCCAGGTCGCAGTCCCGCGTGAGCTGCCAGGTGACCATGGTCGGCGACGAGAAGGCCTCGATCCTCATCGGCCGAGCCCCATGAACACCGCGAACAGGGCCGTCGTGAGCGCGTAGCACTGCACGATGGAGCGGATGGCCGGCATGAACAGGCGGGGCGTGTCCCAGGTGTCGCGCCCGTGGCGCAAGGACAGGATCCACAGAGGCAGGCCCGCCAAGGCGGCGAGGATGGTCAGCTTGGGAAAGAGGCCGGCGAAGATGCCGGCGGGGATGATGAGCAGCCCCAGCGCGGAGAGCGCCAGGTACAGCACCCTTCCGTTCTTCCTTCCAAGGCGAACCACCAGATTCTTCTTTCCGACGAGACGGTCCTGATGAAAATCGGGGATGTTGTTGACGGTGGCCAACGCCGTGATGAGCAAGCCGGGCACCAACGAGGCGAGAAGAGCGCCCCACGAGAAGCGATGCGTATGAAGGTGCAAAGACCCGAGCACCATCCACGGACCGTACGAGAGGCCGATGACGGTCTCGCCCAAGCCCCGGTACACCCAGCGGATCGGCGGGCCGACGTACCAGACGGCGGCTGCGCCGCCGAGAAGCGTGTAAAGCACGATGGGCCAACCCTCCTCCCACTGATGCAGGCGGGAGACGATGTTCGGGTCCTCGGCCAGGCGGTCGATGAACGCCGAGACGCGCGGGCTCTGCCACGCCTTCTGGAACTGGGCCCACACCTGTCCGAGCGTGTCGGTCTTCAGGTCCCCGCAGGTGAACGGGAGCGCGTTGATGAGCTTGACCTTGCCGTTGGGCAGGATGATGAACAGCGCCGCCGGGTTGAGCAGGCGGTAGCGCAGCTCGTCCAATAATCCCATCTCGTGGTAGTACACGCGCATCTTGCCCTTGTACTGGTCGGTCTTGGCCTTGAGCGTGGCGAAGAACTCGGGGTAGTCCGCCTCGTCGGGGGCGGTGATGCCCCAGGTGCGCACGGCGTTGCCGGTGAACATCAGCTTGCCGGTGTAGAACGAGTAGGCGCCGATCTCGTGGGCGAGGTCGACGGCCGCGCCGATCTCCTTGATGTTGAAGCGCGCCGGGACGAAGTTGATCTCGATCGGGATGCCGGCCTCGCGCAGGTTCTTGATCCCGTTCAGAGCTTCCTCGAAACGCCCGTGGACGCGCATCTTGTTGAAGGACGCGTTGCTGGCGCCGTCGAGGGAGACCTGCACCGCCTTGATGCCCAAGTCCTTGAGCTTCTTGCAGTTCTCCTTCGTCAGATAATGGCCGTTGGTCTCGATCTTGAGGCCGACGCCGCCCTTGGTGATGCGCTCCACCATGCCGAAGAAGTCGGGGCGGACCATGGGCTCGCCGCCGGAGAAGGAGACGTAGGGCACCTCGGATTTGACCAGCTGGTCGATGATGCCGTAGGCCTGCTCGGTGGTCAGCTCGTCCTTGAACGCCTTGCCCGGGCCGCTCTCCTCGATGCAGTGGAGGCACGCGAGGTTGCACTCGTTGGTGATCTGCCAGGCGACGTACAGGGGCGCGCCGAGGTCCGACGTCTCTTTGTCTTCCATGTTATTCGACGATGAGTCCCTTGTCCTTGAGCTGCTTCAAGAACGATTCGGCCTCGACGGCCATCTTGCCGGTCGGGTCCTCGAACTTCTCCTTGAGCTTGGCGACGAGGTTCCCGGACTCCGCGCCCGCGATGACCTCGCGCACGACCGCCGCGCCGGTGGGGCTCAGCGTGTACACCTTCTCGGAGCGCGTCTCGAACAGCACCGCGCCGAACTTCTCTTCCCGGAACTTCACGAATGGAGCAAGCTTCATGATTCCCTCTCTGTGGGCGACGAGGCAGGAGTTGGCGTCCCAGACCTCGCGCGCCGCGATCTCTTCCATCTCACGGCGCACCTTGCGCCGGCTCGCCTCGTCGGCCGGGTCGGCTTGCGCCGCCTCCGTCTCCGAGACGACGAAGTCCCCGCTCTTCCACGCCTTGCGCAGCAGGGCTTCGTACGACATCTAGAACTCCCTCTTGGCCATGACTTCCACGAAGAAGGCGAGCTCGGTCGCCTCCGCCTTGCACGGCAGCTTCTTGATCATGGCGAGCATCGAATCGGTTATTTCCCGGCCTTTCTCGCGCGTCTTCTGGATATGGCCGCGGTCCTTCAGGAGCCTGGCGATCTTCGTCGCGTCGGGCTTCGGCTCGTTCCACAGGGCCAGGAAGTCCTCGCGCGTGGCCGAGTCGTGGATCGCGTAGATGCAGGGCAAGGTCAGCTTGCGGTTGGCCAGGTCCTGGCCCTCGTCCTTGCCGGAGACGCGCTCGGTGAGCGTGTAATCGTGGATGTCGTCCACGATCTGAAGGAGGATGCCGGCCGCGCAGGCCAGGCGGGGCGGGTCGCTTTGCTCGTGCGGGAAAGGGGACAGCTCGGACAGGACCGCGCCGGCCCACTCGAACAGGGCGCCGGTCTTGCGGGAGGCGACGCCCATGTAGGCGTCCACGCTCACCTCGAGCGACCCTTTCAGGAACTCTTCCTGAAGATCGCCGACCGTCATCTCGCGCACGGTCGTGACCAGGAGCTTGGGGGCGTTCGGGGAGATGTCGATGGCCTCTTCCAGGCCCTGGGCGAAGGCCAGGTCACCCAGGAGCAGGCCGATGGTGGTGCCGAAGATCTTGTTGGGGGTCGGGTGGCCGCGGCGCAGCTCGGCCTCGTCCACGCAGTCGTCATGGAGGAGGCTGGCGTTGTGGACGAGCTCCATGGCCCGGGCCACGCCCTCGGCCTTCTCCAGATCGACGCCCAGGGCCCCGGCCATGAGCAAAGCGAAGCGGGAGCGCAGCATCTTCCCCGGCCGGGCGATGTGGCTGGCCAGCTCCTGGCCCACCCGGCCCTCGATCCGGCGGGCCCGGCTCTCGAGGCCGGCCCGGACCCGGGTCAACGAATCTTCCACCTTCAAAAGGGAAATCGGCATGGGGGGTCCTCAATTATACCACGACGGGCGCCATTGACGGCGGGGCGCCCCCCCTTTATACTCCAGAAGATGCATTCAGAGCGGATATTGGTGGTCGAGGACGACGCGGGCTGGATCCAGCTGCTCCAGCTGTGGTTCCCGGCCGCGGGCTACTCGTCCGTGGAATACGCGGTGACCGGGGCCCAGGCCCTGGAGGCCGCGGTGCAGCGCAAGCCGGACTGCGTCCTCCTCGACTTCGGCCTGCCCGACCAGAACGGCAGCGAGGTCTGCGCCAAGCTGCGCGCCATCCCCGCCCTCGCCCGCGTCCCGGTCGTGATGTTCACCGCCCACGGCCGGGAGAAGGTGCTCGGCCTCGAGAACGGGGCGGACTACTTCGTCGGCAAGTCCGACAGCTCGCGCGAGTTGATGGCGACCCTCGGCGCGCTGTTCAAGCGCGCGAAGCAGGAGCCGGGCGTTCTCCAGCACGGCGACCTGTCCCTGCACAGAGAGGACCGCCGCGTGTTCTGGAAGGACGCGCCCGTCGCCGACCTGACGCCGAAGGCTTTCGCCCTGTTCCACATCCTCGTGGAGCGCGGCCCCCAGCCCGTCTCGCGCGAGGATCTCTACCGGATGGTCGAGGGCGTCGAGAACCCGGGATTGTCGCGCGCGCTGGACGTGATGCTCAACCGGCTGAAGAAATCGCTGCCCAAGGAGCTCGCCGAAAGGATCGTTAATGTGAAGAATTTCGGCTATTGCTTCCTTGAGGATCGGCGAGTAACACGGCCGTAACCCGGCGTAACACGATGGTGAATTTACAGTAAACATCCCGGCTGTTAGACTCCTGAGGCAGTCGATTTGACCGAGAAGGGCACACCCGGGGAAACCCGGGGCCGCAAAGCCGACGGGGCTGACGGCGCGAGAGCGCCAAGCCGGCCGGGCCGCCGAAACGAACGACTCCATCGATCATGGGAGTCTTCCGAGAATCAGCCGTCGCGGCGCTGCTGGCCGCCTTCGCCCTCGCCTCCCCGGCGCGGGCCTCGGAAGACATAAAAGACATGGCCCGGGCGGTCACCGTGGCCGCCGCCGCCCGCCAGGTCAAGCGCGTGGCCGTCGTCCCCTTCACCGCCCCGCGCGGGGCCGGCTCCTACTCCGGCGCGATCGTCTCCGAGCGCCTCGTCATCCAGATTCTCGCGCGCGGCGAGCTCGACCTCGTCGAGCGCCGCTTCCTCGACAAGGTCCTCGAGGAGCAGCGCCTGGGCGTGTTCGGCATCATGGACCAGGACACGGTCAAGACGCTCGGCAAGGTGCTCGGCGTGGACGCCATCCTGACCGGGACCATCGTCGAGCTCAAGGGAGATCGCGTCGAGATCAACGCCCGCCTGATCCACACGCAGACCGCCCAGGTCCTGGCCGCGGACACGGTGCGCGTGGCCAAGGACTGGGAGGAGCGCGCGATCGGCGAGGACGCCTCGACCTGGATCGTCCCCGTGCCCGACCTGGGCGACGAACCGTTCAAGTCCGGCGCCTCCTGCCAGACCAGCGTGGACGCGGTCGAGAGCCGCATCCTCGACTTCAAGGCCCGCTACTGGGCCGAGCGCCTCAAGGACCCCGCCTTCACCATGCGCTCCCTGAAGAACAACCCCGGCTCCGAGATCCGCAACGCCGAGATCAAGAAGCGGTTCTTCCTCAAGCTGCAGGAGCGCTACGACTCCCCGGAGCGCACGCCGCTGACGGCGGCGGAGCAGTCGGCGCTGGCGCGGGGACTTCAGGAGATCAAGGTCCTGTCGGGGCTGTGCGAAGGTTGACGATCACGGAGGTCGCATGAAGATCAGAGCGGTCGTACTGACGGCGGTCGCGGTCCTGGCGGGCTGCGGGGGCGTGACGCGGCGCGTGCACGACGGGAGCGTGGACCGGGTCATCGACCAGAAGCCCGTGCGCGGGGCCTACCTGGAGGCCATCGGCATCGGCGCCTCGGACCCGGCGCTCAAGACGGACACCCAGCGCATGGCCCTGGCCCGCGACGCGGCCATCGTCAAGGCGCAGTACGAGCTGCTGTCGATGATCAAGGGCGTGCGGCTCGAGGGCGGCGTCAGCGTCGAGCGCGCGCTCGAGACCGACTCGACCCTGTCGGCGCGGGTCAGCGACGTCATCCGCGGCGCCGAGATCCACAAGTCCGAGTTCACCGCCGACAACGGCTGCGTGGTGACCTTGAGGCTGCCCAAGTCGGCGCTCGAGAAGTCGCTGGGGAGCCGCCTCCAGTGAGGCGGTCATTGATCGCGGCCGCCCTGGCGCTGGGCGCGTGCGCCCACGCGGGCCCGAAGTCCAAGGTCGTGGAGGCCGAGGGCTTCGCGCCGGTGGACGCGCGCGGCCTGGCCGACGCGCGCGACCGGGCCGTCGCCGACGCGCGGCGGCGCGCGGTCGAGTCCGTCGCGGGAGCGCAGGTCGAGTCGACTTCCCGCGTCGAAGGAGCCGTCACGACGGAGCAAAGGACGACCTCGCACAGCCGGGGCTTCGTCGAGTCCTCCACCGCCGTCGAGGAGGACACACGGGACGGCATGGTGCGGGTGCGCGTGCGCGCGAAGGTGCGGGAAGGCGCCGCGCCGTGGAGCACGGTCTCCCTGAACATCCCCGACGGCCCGCTCGCCGCCGGCGTGGCCCGCGCCTTGCGCGAGAAGAAGATCGAGACGGGCGGCGGACGCGGCGCGGCCGAGCTCTCCGGAACGGCCCACACCATGGACCTTCCCACGAGCCTGATCGCGGGCACCATCGCCGTGCGCGCCAACGCGTCCTTGCTTCTTAAGGGAGAGGGCTCCCCCCTCCACGCCTCGGGCGCCGCCTCCGGCCTCGACCCCGACCGCGATGGCGCTGCCGACAAGGCCCTCGAGGCGGCGGGCTACCGCGCGGGCTTGGAACTCGCCGCCGCGATGACCCGCGTGCCGTAAACGGACTATCCTTGAGGATAGTCGCCGCGCCACTGTTTCCGGAAACAGTCGCGCCCGGGACTCACACCGGTGCGAGTCCGCTCGGCTTGCGCACCTCCGGAGAACGACATATACTCCGCTTGTGCTGAGCGCGCTGATCATCGCCATAGGCTTCGCGTCGTCGCCCGTCCACGCCGGCCCGGCCGAGGTCGTCTCCAAGGCGCGCGCTCTGCTCGGTCAAGACCAGCGCTACAACGCCTATATCCTCCTCTGGTCGGCGGTCGACAAATACCCGTCGGATCTCTCCGTGCAGAAGACCTACCAGCTCGTCCTCCACAACCGCGGCGATTACGCGGACGCCCTCTCGAAGTATTACTGGCGATGGGAGAAGGACCGAACCCCACTGAACGCCTATCTGCTCGCCCGGATCGACAACGACCGGGCCCGCACCGCAGACACGGTGCGTCAAGGGCTCGCTTCGGGATCGAAGCACCCCGGTCTGCTCGCGATCCGGGAGCTGCAGCGCGCGGAGGACCTCGCCGCGGCGGGCAAATACGAATCCGCGCTCAAGCTCCTCGACGCGTCGCAGGAGGTCCGGACCATGGAGCCGGGCACCTACCGTCAGGCGCGCGCCGGCATCCTGCAGAGCCTCGGGCGCCTCGATGAGGCCTGGATCGAGTCGGTGCTCGCTCTCGCGGCCGAGCCGTTCGACGCCTCCGCGCGCGGAGTGCGCTTCAACATCCTCCAGGCCCGCGGCGATGCGGACGCGCTCGCTGACGAGACCCGCCGAACATGGGGCCTCGGGGAATTCGCGATGACCCACCTCATCGATGCCGCCCGGAACAAGGCCCTCGGCGCCAAGGACGGCGCGGAGGCGAACTACCGGCAGGCGCTGGCGGCCAAGGAGGACAACCTCGGCTGGCATAACGCCCGGATGACCGCCTATCACGGGCTCGAGGACTGGGACAACGCCGTCGCGGAAGCCGAAGCCTCCCTCGCCCTGAACCCTTACGATTACGGCGCCGCCCATCTGCTCGCCGAAAACCTGCGCCGCCAGGGCCAGCCGGACGAGGCGGACAGGCAGGTCGAGGCTCTTTACGCCCGGAATCCGCGCCATATCGCGAACATCGCCTACATGGCGAACCTCCACCATGAGCACGGCCGCTATCGCGAGGCGGAGAAGCTTTACACGCAGGCGCTCCGGCTCGCCCCGGGACTTTATGACCTATGGATCGCGCGGGCCGCGACCCGCTCGTATTTGAACGACAACACGGGCGCCGAGGAGGATCTGCAAACCGCCGAGAATTTCGCCCACGGGTACGAGCCGCTCGACCGGAATTACGGGCGGCTGCTGATGAACGCGGGCCGCTGGAACGAGTGCCGCAACCGCTTCGCGAACGTCGCGCGGCACGGCTATGACGATTTCGACGCCTTGCTGGGCTACGCGCGGTGCAGCATCGGCGACAATCGGTTCGAAAAGGGCCTCGCGCTGTACGAACGCGCACGGAAGAAGGCCGTGAGTCCGGAGGAGAAGCGGCAGGCGGACTCCGCGATCGACTGGGCCCGCGGCGCGCTCGCGGAGCACGAGAAGAAATACAAGGCCGACGCCTGGGCGGAGGTCGTCAAGGTCGGGAGAACGGACACCGTCGACGCGCCGGACGCCGTCTTTTTCGACGGGAAGATCCGGGCGGGGACCGCCTGGAACGACGCGCCTCTCGCCGCCGTTCCCAGCGCCACCGTCTGGCCCTCCTTCCTGGGATGGACGCGGGACGGACGGCGGATCCTCGAGGCCAGCTCGGAGGAGATCCGGGAGATCGACCCGTCTACCGCGACGAGCCGCGTCATCCGCCGGGTGGAGAAGCCGAAGCCCGGCCGGAACCCGTTATGGCGGAGCATCCGAAAGGTCGCCGCCTCCCCGAGATCGGGGAAGATCTACGACGTCGAAATGGTGCGGGATTATTCCTACCACGGGCACTACGCCGTCAACGAGATCGACGCGGCGACCGGCAAAGCAAGGGAGCTCCATCGACGCCCCCGCCATGTCGGAGCTCTATGGGCGGACCCCGACAAGCCTCGCCTCCTGCTGCTCGGCGAAGGGAACGAGGAGATCGACCTGACGACGGGCAAGGTCAAGCCCCTGGGAACGATCGGTTGCCGGCTCGACGTACAGTTCCGCCCCGGAGCGAGCGACGAGGCGGCGTGCGTCTCCGCGGACGCCAACGCCGCGGGCCACGGGGAGCTCGTGCATTTCGACTTCCGGACGAACAAGAAAACGTACCTGGGGACCGTCGGCGACGAGCCTTCCTGGTCGCCCGACGGCAAGCAGCTGGCCTATCTCTGGCGCGACCGCGAGCTGCGGATCCGCGATCATGACACCGGCGCGATCCACGCGTACCGGCTCCCGTTCGGCGCGGATCCGACGTGGGATTCAGGAGAATCGACGTCGCCGACCCAGTGGTCGCCCGATGGGCGGTACATCTATTACACGATCGCGAAGCCCGAACTGCCCGGCACCGACGACCGCCGGCACTCGGTCGTCCTCGATCTCAAGGAGAAGAAAGCCTGGGTCCAGGCCGGGCCGCTGCCGAACTTCTCGTGGCGGCCGCCGCGGGCCCCGAAGCGCTAGATCAGCCCGAGCTCGCGGCCGACCTTGCCGAACTTCTCGAGCGCGAAGTCGAGGTCCTTCGCCGTGTGGCCGGAGGACACGATGGTGCGCAGGCGGTCCTTGCCGCGGGCGACGATCGGGAAGCAGATGGCGAGGGCGAAGACGCCCTCGTCGAACAGGCGCGCGGAGAACTCCTGCGCCTTCTTGGTGTCGCCGATGAGCACGGGCGTGATGGGCGTCTCGGAGGCGCCGGTGTCGAAGCCCAGCTTCTTGAGGCCTTCCTTGAAGTGGTTCGCGTTCTGCCAGAGCTTCTGGATGCGCTGCGGCTCGTCGAGCATCACGTCGATGGCGGCGGCGCAGGTGGCGATCACCGACGGCGGGTGGGAGCTCGAGAAGGTGAAGGGGCGCGCGGTCGAGGTCAGGTAGTCGATCAGGCGCTTCTGACCCGCGACGTAGCCGCCGACGGAGCCGACGGCCTTGGAGAGCGTGCCGATGGAGACCTGGACGCGCTCGGAGACCTTGAAGTGGTTCGGGGTGCCGCGGCCGTTCTCGCCCATGACGCCGGAGGCGTGGGCGTCGTCGACCATGACGAAGGCGCCGTAGCGCTCGGCGAGGTCCACGATCTCGGGCAGGGGCGCCAGGTCGCCGTCCATGGAGAACACGCCGTCGGTGACGATCATCTTGCGGCGGGCGGCCTTCGCCTCGGGAGATTCCAGGATCGCCTGCAGCGCCTTCATGTCCTTGTGCGGGTACACCTTGCGCGCGGCCTTGGCCAATCGAGCTCCGTCTATGATAGAAGCGTGGTTGAGCTCGTCGCTGATGAGCAGGTCCTTGGGGTCGCTCATCAGGCTCTGGCAGCAGGCGACGTTGACGGTGAAGCCGGACTGGAAGACGAGGGCGGACTCGGTGCCCTTGAACTTGGCGAGCTTCTGCTCGAGGGCGAGGTGGATGTCCTGGGTGCCGATGATGGGGCGCACGGCGGCGGTGCCGACGCCGTGGGTGTCGATGGCGGCCTTGGCGGCGGCCTTGAGCTTGGGGTGCTCGGTCAGGTCCAGGTAGTTGTTGCTCGTCAGGTTCACGACCTTCTTGCCGTCCACGACGGAGACGGGGGCCTGGTGGCCGGTGAGCACGCGCAGGCGGACGAAGCGGCCTTCGGTCTTGAGCTGGGCGTTCTCGGCGTCGAGGAAATCCATGAGTGAGTCGGTCTTAGTCGTCATGCGCCGATTATATAGAATACGGCCATGAAGCGCACGGACGCGGCCGCCCTCCTCCTCCTCGCCCTGTGCCTCTGCGGCCTCCTCTGGCGGCTGGCGAGCGTGCCGGCGATGTCCCTCGACGAGGCCTGGATCGGGCTGTTCGCCGACCGGCTGCGCGGCGCGGGGCTGTACTCCCCCCACGCGATGAACCATTACACCAGCGCGCTGTACGCGCGGATGCTGGCCGCGTTCTACGACGCGCGCGGGATCTCGCTGGAGACCTTGCGCCTGCCGGGCGCGCTGCTCAACGCCGCGGCGCTCCTCGGCGTGTGGGCGCACCTGCGCCGCCGCGTCTCGCCCGAGGCCGCCGCGTCCTGGGCCCTGCTGTGCGCCGGCTCCGCCTTCTACCTGCTGAAGGGGCGGCTGGCCTGGGAGGTGTACGCGCTGCACCCGATCCTGATCCTCGGCACGCTCGCCGCGGTGGCCCGGCCGGGCGGAGGGCCCTTCCTCGTCGCGCTCTCGATGGTCGGCGTCGTGAACCACTTCATCTATCTCTCGATCCCCGCCTCGCTCGTCGTGCTCTTCGGGGCGCGGACCGCCTGGCGAGGCGAGGCCGAGGCCGAGGGGCGCCTGCGCGACGCGGCGGGGGCGCTCGCGGCCGGCGCGGTCCTCGCGCTCGTCAAGCAGCCGCTCACCGACGAGATGTGGGTCGCGCACCGCGCGCCGCTGCTCGCCGCGCTCGTGCTCCTGCCGGCCCTGGCGGCCGAGGGGACCCGGCGCGCTCCGCGGGAGCTCCTGCTGGCGCCTTTCACGCGCTTCCGCCGTCCTTTCACCGGGCTGCTCGTCCTGACGGTCATCGCGTTCGCCGGCTGGCACGTCCTCCCGATGATCCAGGTCTTCGCGGGGCCCGTCGTCTTCAAGCGGCTGTTCGCTCTGGCCCTGCCCTGGCCGCTGAGCGTCCTGCTCCACGCCTGGGGGGTCTTCCTCACCGGCCTGGCCGCGTGGAGCTGCGTGCGCGCCTGGCACGACGAGCGGCTGGGCTTCCACGAGCGCACGGTGCTGCTGTGGCCCGCGGCCTTCGCCGCCGTGTTCATCTTCTTCCGGCACACCAGTTCCCTGCGCTACTACTCGCTGCCCGCGCTGCTGGGCACCGTCGCCCTCGCGGCCGCCCTGCCGCGGCTCGCGCGGCGGGACAAAGGGTTCATCCTGGCCTGCGCGGCCGGGGCCGCGGTCGCGACCCAGGCCTACCTCCTGCGCGAGCTGGCCGCCCCCGCGGAGCGCCCGCCCCTGGATTTCCGCGTCGGCTGGCGCAAGGAGAACTCCAAGGATTTCGCGCGCAAGGAAGCCCTGTTCGCCGCCTTCGACGCCTCGCGCGCCTGCGGGGTCGCGCACGCGGAGAGGAGCTTCACCGCGATCCCGCTCTTCTTCTATCGCGCCGGCCACCCCCCCCAGGGCTGCGACGCCGCGCTCGCGTTCGATTCCGACCAGTGCCCCGCCTGCCCCGCGCCGCCCTACTACCGGTGGTCGGTCGTTCCCGTCGCGAAGTAGGACGGCGGCCCCTCGACGGGGAGCAGCTCCCACAGGTCCTCGACGGCGGCCGCGCGGGCCGCGTCCCGGCGCGAAAGGACGCGGGCCTCGAGCGGCAGCGACCATTGCTCCCCGAGGCGCGCGCCGAGGTCGCGGAGCGCCTCCGACAGGGGGCGGCGGCCCAGCGCGCCCTCCACGACGACGAGCTCCACGGGCCGCCCCGGCTCGAGGCGGCCCTTCGCCGCCGCTCCGGCGACGAACACGGCCGCGGCCTTGCCGCGCACGCCCTTGCGGACCGCGTCGACGACGGCGCCGGCGTGCTCGGCCTCGCGCTCGAGCAGGGGCAGGAGCAGCTCGCTCATCAGCCAGCCCCGCCGGTCGAGCCGCCACTGGCCGGAGCGACCCGCCGGACGCCGCTCGACGAGGCCGAGCCGCGCGAGCCCCGCCAGGGCCACGGCCGCGCCCTGATGGTTGATCCCGGCCAGGCGCGCGAGCGCCCGCCCGGACAGCGGGGACTTCGCGCGGGACAGCGCGCGCAGGACGGCGAGGCGGCTGGGGGCGGTCAGGACGGCGTCCAGAGGTCGGGACAGGTGGCCTTTGAGGTAGATCATGATATGTCTAGTATTATAGACATATTCCCGCCCCCGGCAAAGGGACGGGCGCGGCGGGAGCGGGGTCTCCTCTCTGAAAAAGACCTTGTAAGGAACGGGGAACGGACCTATACTGGGGCCATGCGCGCGCTGGCACCCCTCCCGGCGTTCCTCCTGCTCGCCGCCTCGGCGGCGGCCTGCCCTTTCGGCTACCCCGGGCACATCCACGCCAGCGCCGGCTCCCCCGCCCCTGCCGCTGCTATGCCCGAGGGCCGCTGCACGGGCCACGCAACCGCCCCCGCGACCGCGCCCATCCCGTCGGACGGACCCGTCTACGACCTGCGCGCCGAGCCCATCCCGGCCGAGATGCGCGTGTGGTGGGAGATGATCGGCTACCGCTTCGACGACGCGCGGGGCCGTCTCATCGGCCCCGGCGGCCTCGCGGTCGCCCGGGCGCACATGGAGGCCCTTCACAAGCCCTTCGACGCCGCGACGGAGCGCCTCGACGCCTCGGTGTGGCAAAGCTTCGTCTACTCCGGCTACCGCCTCGACGAGAAGACCTGCCGCCTCATGGGGCCCGACGGCAAGCCCCTGGACACGGTCACCATGCTGGTCTGGCGCGAGGCGAACCGCCGCCAGCAGGCCCACGCGGCCATGGAGACCTTGCTGGGCAAGCTGCAGGGCCTCGACCCGGCGCTCCCGGTGCCCGAGGAGACGCGCCAGCACATGCTCGCGCTCGCCTCGGCCGGCACCGCGCTTCCCCCGAACGTCCGGCGGCTGCTCGAGCGGAACACGACGACCGTGGGCGAGCTGCGCGCGCCGGCGGCGGACACCTACGCCGAGTCGACGAAATTCTTCGACGGCCATCGCGAGCTCTCCGACTTCGTCTCGGCCGCGATCCCCGGCTCCGGGCCCGGCGTCGCCGCGCGGCGCAAGGGCATCCCCGACCCCGACGAGCGCAAACTCGGCGCGGCGCTCAGCGCCGCCTTCAACGCCGAGATGATGAAGACGGCGCCCGGGCGCGAGCTGCTCTCCCGCTTCCGCGGGCCCAAGGGCCCGGACATGCCCGACGTGATGGTCCTCAAGCTCACGCAAAGCCCCAACGACCCCAACGCCCCCGGCGCGCAGTACGACCCCTCCGGCGACCGCATGGTCATCAACCACTGGGTCATCGTGAGCGCCCTCCACTCGCGGCTGCCCCCGGAGAAGTTCGAGAGGATCAAGGACCGCCTCTCCGACGCGAAGCAGGTCTCCAGGCTCCTCGCCGAGGACCCGTCTTTGATGCCCCTGTTCGTCGACAGCCTCGACGTCATGTACTTCCACGAGCTGACCCACGCCGCGCAGTCGCGCCGCAACCGCCTCGACGACGAATCCCTGCGCGGCAACCTCCCCGGCGCCAACCCCCTCACCAAGGAGCATGAGGCTCATCGAGAGCACTGCCGCTACGTGCTGTCGAAGGAGCCCGCCGCCGCCGACCGCAACCCCTGGCGGGATTACTGCCTGACCCTGATCAACGACCCCGCCGGCTTCAAGGACAGCGTCACGCAGATGTACCTCTCCACCTTCTCCGGGAGCGCGAAGCTCGACGACGTCGCGGCGCGCCAGGCGGTGCGGCGGAGGACGGCGCGCGCCCTCCAGAGCGGAGGCGGGCCCGTCAACTGGGTCGTGCAGAAGCTCAAGCAGGCCGGCTTCGACCTTGGCGACAAGGAGCTGGCCGTCTACCGGGCCGACGTGGACCGGCGCGAGCGGGATTTCCTCCTGGCGATGCCGGCGCTGAGGCGCGAGGCGGGCGCGGGGCTGGTCTCGTACTACGAGAAGACGGGCGCCGCCGACCGGGCTTTCCTGCTGGCGCGGACCTTGCCCCAGGACACGCTCGACGGCGGGGAGGAGCGGATAGACCGCCTCGCGTACGAGGCCGCCGCCTGGGTGGCGCGAGCCAAGGGCCCCGAGCGGCGCGACGAGCGCCTCGCGACCGGGGGCCACGTCATCGACCGGCTCCGCTTCCGCGAGCGCCCGGTGCCGGCCGCTTTGACCGCCGCCTACGAGCGCGACGCCCGCTCGCTGGCCGAGGAGCTCCTCTCCAAGGCCCTCCGGCTCCCGCGCGAGCGCGCGGAGCTGCTCGACCGCGCCGAAGCGTGGACCAAGGCCTTGAAAGAACCCGGAGACCTCCCCGCGCGCATCCGGACCGCGCGCGCGGCGAAAACAAAATGAGACTGATCCTGCTCGCCGTCCTCGCCGCCGCCTGCTCCCGTCCCGCGCCCGACGCGGCGGCCGAGTACCGCCCCGGCGACGAGAGCTTCACCGCGGCCCTGCCGGGCGGCTGGAAGGTCGACGATTCGCCGGCCGAGACGCGCAAGGCGGCCTTCTTCGGCCCCCCCGACGGGCCCGCGGCTTTCACCGAGATGATCCGCGTGTCGCTGTACCCCGCGACGACGCCCGAATCCTATCGCGCCGCGCGCCCCGGCCTGCCCACCCCGCTGACGGAGACGGCGGCCGGAGGCGCGAAGGCGTGGGAGTTCCTGAACGACTCCGAGTTCCCGGACCCGCACGGCGGGGTCAAGAAGCTGACCTCGCGCGTCGTGGCGCTGCCGACGCCGCGCGGCCTGTTCGTCCTCGAGCACACCTGGCCCGCGGGAGCGTCCTCCGGCCGACCGGCCTTCGAGGAGCTGCTGCGGACCTTCAAGCCGAAGCCCTAGGGGACGAAGACGACCTTGCCGCAGTCGCGGTTGGGCGAGGTCATCGCCGCGAAGCCCGCCTCGTAGTCCTTCAGCGGGAAGGTGTGCGTCACCACCGGCCTGAGGTCCACCGCGCCGGAGCGCAGCAGGCGGTCGGCCTTGTACCAGGTCTCGAAGATCTCGCGCCCGACGATGCCGTGCACGCGCACGCCCTTGAAGATCAGGTCGTTGGCCCAGTCGAGCTCGACCTTCTTCGAGGGGATGCCGAAAGCGGTGATACGCCCGCCGCTGCGCACGCACTTGAAGGCCTGGGTGATGGCGGCCTGCGCGCCGGACATCTCGCAGACCACGTCGAAGCCGTCCTTGACCTTGCCCGCCTTGACCGGGTCCTCGCCGGGGGCGACGACGGTCGTGGCCCCCATCCGGATCGCGAGCTCGGCGCGGTACTTCGAGCCCTCGACCGCGACGATGCGGTCCGCGCCCGAGGCCTTCGCCACGGCGATGGAGAACAGGCCCTGCGGGCCGCAGCCCATGACGAGGACCGACTTGGCGGCGACGGGCTCGACGAGGACGGAGTACACCGCGTTGCCGAACGGCTCGAACAGCGAGCCCATGTCCCTCAAGGAGTCGTCGCTGTGCTTCCACGCGCAGCGCGCGGGCACGGCCGCGTACTCGCCGAAGCCGCCGGGGCCGTCCACTCCGATGATCTTCATCTCCCGGCACACGTGGCGCTGGCCGTTCTGGCATTGATAGCAGAGGCCGCAGAAGATGTGGCTCTCGACGGAGACGAAGTCCCCCTTCTTGAAGTCGCGCGCCGACGCGCCGACCTCGGCGATGGTGCCGCAGAACTCGTGGCCGAAGGTGCTCGGGGTCTTGAAGCGCTCGGGCGCCCACGAATTCCAGCCGAAGATGGGCAGGTCCGAGCCGCAGATGGAGGCCCGGTGGACCTTGATGAGGACCTCGTCGGGCTTGATGCGCAACGCCTCCGTCGTCTCATAACTAGCTCCCGGGGACGGCGTTTTCTTTAATAGGGCTTTCATTCGAAGAAATTCCTCACGATGAACAGCAGGTTCTCCTTGCGCTCGCGCAGGCGCCGGTAGAAGTACGGGAACCAATGGCTGCCGTACGGCACGTAGATGCGCACGGTGTGGCCCGCCTCGCGCAACTCCTTGGCGCGCTTGGTCCGGATGCCGTACAGCATCTGGAGCTCGTAGTCGGCCTTGACCAGGCCGGCGGCGTCGAAGGCCTTGAGGGCCGCCTCGATGCGCGCGTCGTCGTGCGTCGCCATCGCCGGGACCGGCGCCTTGGCGAGGATGGCGGAGCAGCGGTCGTAGCTCGCGTCCACCTCGCGCTTGTCGGCGAAGGCGACGGAGGCGGGCTCCTTGTAGGCGCCCTTGCACAGGCGCACGCGGACCTTGCGGGCGACGGCGTCCCTGCAGTCGGCCTCGGTGCGGCGCAGCATCGACTGGAGCACGATCCCGACGCCGGGGTGCTTCTCGTGCATGGCGTAGAAGATGTCGAGCGTCTTCTGCGTCCACTGCGAGCCTTCCATGTCGATGCGCACGAAGGTCTTCAGGCGCTCCGCCTCGGTGACGATGCGCAGGAGGCTGTCGGTGGCGAGCTTCTCGTCGAAGGCGAGCCCGAGCTGGGTGAGCTTCAGCGAGATGTTGGCGTCCACGCCGGACTCGTGGAGGCGGCGCAGCATCGTCAGGTTCTCCTCGGCGGCGGCCAGCGCGTGCTTCTCGTCGAGGCTGTCCTCGCCCAGGTTGTCGAGCGTGGCCTTGAGGCCGTCGGCGTTCAGCGCGCGCACGGCCTCGATCGCGTCGGAGATGTCGTCGCCCGCGACGAAACGCTGGGCGAGGAAGGTTAATGCCCTCATGCGCCCGATTCTAACAGATGTTGGGGCTAGATGTTCAGGCGGTCGAGGAGGGAGGACGACGAGCGGCTGAACAGCAGGATCAGCCAGCCGGCCAGGAACAGGACGCCCCCGATGGGCGTGACCGCCCCCCACTTCCGCACGCCGGTGAGCGCCAGGAGGTAGAGGCTGCCGGAGAACAGGGCGATGCCCACGGTGAAGCACCAGGCGGCCTTGGACGGGCCGCGCAGGGACGCCAGCAGGAGCAGGGCCAGCGCGTGGTAGACCTGGTAGCGCACTCCCGTCTCGAAGACGGCGAGCATGTCGGGCTCGAGGCGCGCCTTCAGCGCGTGCGCGCCGAACGCGCCCAGGCCGACGGCGAGGAACATCAGGCCCGCGCCGAGGCGGGTCATCACCGCGAAGGTCACCGGCTATTCCGCGTCGAGCGGGTCGGACACCATCACGCCGTTGTTGTCGCGGCGGACCAGGTGGAAGAAGCCCGTGAGCTCCTCGGAGCGCGGGTTGCCCAGCGCGACGATCGCCGCCGCGCGCATCGCGGGCTCGCGGTCGCGCGTGGCGATCTCCTCGAGCAGGTCCTTCTGGGTCGAGGTGACGCGGTTGGAGTGCAGGAGGATCGCCGCCTTGCGCACGGAGGCGGGCGTCCCGGTGTTGCGCGCCAGGTCGTAGGCGGCGTCGCGGACCTCGCTGTAGCCCATCATCCCGTAGAGGCTCTTGAGGGACTCCACGCGGGCCGCCTCGCTCGAGTCGCGCTTGGCGATGTCGAGGAGCGAGTCCTTGACGCGGCTGTCGTTGGCGCCGAACAGCGCCCAGATCGCGGCCAGGCGCACGGACGGGTCGCTCTCGCGCCGGGCGGCGTCGAGGACGTCGTCGCGCACGTCGGAGCGCTGGGCGACCATCCAGTACAGGGACTTGTACGAGATCGCGCGCAGGCCGGCGTCGCTCCCGCGGCGGGCGTAGTCGAGCAGGGCCTGGTAGATCTCGCTGTTGCCGGAGACGACGGAGAGGGTCTTGGCGGCCTCGCGGCGGACGGAGAGGTCCTCGGAGGAGTCCCGGTACACGTCGAGGACGCGGTCGCGCGTGCTCGAGCGCTGGGACACCCAGGCCTTGAGCGAGCGCACGGCCTGGCGGCGCACCGCGGGGTCGGAGTCGCGGAGCAGGTCGAGCAAGGTGTCCACCTCGTTCCACGAGGCGGTCTTGAACGCGGCGCCCATCGAATCGCTCACGCCGGCGGCGGCGGAGAAGAAGGAGGCGTCGGACGAGGGCGCGGCGGACGCGGACGCGGCGAGGACGGTGGCAACCAGCCAGGTGGTCATTATCATAATTGGGATTTTGACAAAGCCCCGCCCCGAAAACAAGACCCGCGAGGGCCCATTTCCCGTCGTATTTTCAGCGCATGGACTTCCAGAACTTCTGGAAGTCGGCGGGCGGCGGCGCCTCGAACCGCGCCGGGCGCCCGGTGAACGGGTGCTCGAAGGCGATGCGGTAGGCGTGCAGCATCAGGCGCGGCGCGGCGGGAACGCCCTTTCGGTCGAACTCGGAGTCCCCCATCACGGGGTGACCAATATGGGCCAGGTGGGCGCGGATCTGATGGGTGCGGCCGGTGAGCGGCTTCGCCTCGACGAGGCAGGCGATCTTCTTCTTCGTGACGACGCGGAAGTTGGTCTCGGCGGGCTTGCCCAGCGGCGTGACGACGATCTGGCGCTGTCCCGGCTCGCGGCCGATGGGCGCCGACACGCGGGAGGTCGGCGGCGGGACCCCGCGCACGATCGCGCGGTAGGTCTTGTCCATGTACCGCTCCTTGAACATGTCGGTGAGCGCGGCGTAGGTCTCGGGGTCCTTGGCGACGAGGAGGACGCCGCTCGTCGGGCGGTCGAGGCGGTGGACGATGCCGCAGCGCGGCGTGCCGGCCTTGAGTATCGCGGGCCGGTGGACCTGCAGCTCGGCGGCGAGGTTCGTCTCGCGGCCGGCGCGCGCGGCCTCGGGGCTCTTGAGCCAGGAGTCGCCGAGCGGGTGCATCAGGAGCCCCGTGGGCTTATTGAGGACGAGCAGGCGCTTGTCCTCGAAGATCACCCAGGACTCGAAGTCGTCGGAGGAGGCGGCGGCCGTCTCCGGCAGGTCGACCTCGATCCGCTGCCCCTCGAGTATGGACTCGTCGGCGTCGACGACCTTGCCGTCGACCGTGACCGCGCCGCGCTTGATCATGTCCTTCAGGAAGGCCCGGCTGAAGCCGGTGAGGTTCTTGGAGAGGAACGCGTCCAGGCGCGGCAGGTCGTTCTCGACGACCAGGCGTTTCTTCATGACGGTTTTCTCCGGAAAGCGATAGCGGCGGCGGTCGCCGCGGAGGCGGCGAGGGCGACCCACTGCGACGGCGACAGGCCCAGGACGAAGGCGCCGCGGTCGTCGCCGCGCAGGAACTCGACGGCGAAGCGCAGGGCGGCGTAGCCCAGGACGTAGGACGCCAGGCCGGCGCCCTCCCGCCAGCGCTTGTCGGCGACGCGCGGCAGGACGAAGCGGACGAGGACGCCGAACAGGACGAGGTTCAGGACGGCCTCGTACACCTGGGTCGGATGGCGCGAGGGGTCGCCCGCCATGGAGATGCCCCAAGGCAGGTCGGTGTGGCGGCCGTAGCAGCAGCCCGCGGCGAGGCAGCCGAAGCGGCCGATGCCGTGGCCGAGCGCCAGCGCGGCCATGCACCAGTCCGCGAGCTTGAGGAAGGGCAGCCGGTGCCTCCACGCGTGATAGAAGCCCGCCGCGAGGCCGCCGATCAGGCCGCCGTAGAACACGAAGCCGTAGCGCAGGGCCTCCACCGTGAAGACGAACGAGCCCGGCGTCACGAGGAAGTACATGACCTTCCCGCCGACGAAGGCGCCGCCGAAGCACCAGTAGACGATGTCCCAGATGGCGTTCTCGCTCAGGCCCATGTCGGCGCGGCGGGACACGAGCCAGCGCACGCCCAGGTACCAGCCGAGGGCGACGAGGACGCCGTAGGTGGAGACCTCGAGCGAGCCGAGCCTCAGGAGGACGGGGAGCATCGGCTCCTCCAGACCATGATGGCCGCGGAGGCCGTCAGCAGGCCCGCGCCGAACGCCTGGCCCTGCGTGAGCGGGCCGAGGAACGGCAAGGTGTCGCCGCGCAGGAGCTCGAGCGAGGAGCGCATGATCCCGTAGGCGGCGAAGTGGCCGGCCGCGACGAGGCCGGGCTTGAACCGGCCCTTCTCGGTGGCAAGCAGGACGCGGTACAGGAGCGCCGCGACGATCAGGTCCCCCGCCGCCTCGTACAATTGCACCGGGTGGAGGCGGACGCCGAGCAGCTCCGGCGGGACCATCGAGCGCGGGTCGCGGAAGGTCACGCCCCACGGGAGGTCCGTCGGCCGGCCCTGGCAGCAGCCGGCGAGGAAGCAGCCGAGGCGGGCGAACGCGTGCCAGAACAGGGCGGTCAGGAACATGTAGTCGGCGAGCTTGAGCACCGGGATCTTCTTCCAGTAAGCGAAGCCCGCGACGGCCAGAGGGACGCTGACGAAGCCGCCGTACGCGGAGTAGCCGTTCATCAGGGAGAGGCCGGGGCCGAACCCGTACTGGATCATGAACAGGAGCTTCCCGCCGAGGAACCCGGACAGCACGGCGAGGTTGATCAGCGCCCAGAAGGACTCCTCGTCGCGCAGCCCCATCTTCTCGCGGCGCAGCCACAGCAGCCGCGCGCCGATCACGCCGCCGAGGGTGATCGCGGCCCCGTAGCCGTACAGCTTGAAGGGCCCGAACGAGAGCAGGATGGGGAGCACGGAGGTATTGTAGCGTTATTCGCGCTTCTTTGCGGGCGGCGGGAAGCGGTACTCGATCTCGCCCTTCTTGATGTAGCCGAGTTCGCGGCGGGCGAGGCGCTCGACGGGGCCGTCGCCGGAGCGCAGGGCCTTGAGGCGGCCGTCGAGCTCCTTCTCGTCGCGCTTGAGCGCGACAATCTCTTTATTGAGGCGGCGAAGCTCGAGCCAGTTGCGCGTGAGCGACCGGAAGCCGCCGTTGCCGAAGAACACGAAGACCAGCACGCCGCCCGTCAGCAGCCGGCCCCAGTGCGCGCGCAGGAATTCCGACGCGCGCCGGGCCCGGTCCTTCACCGCGCTCCGGCCGTGGCGGCGAACGCGGAGCCGCCCGCGTAGCTGGCCTTCTTGCCCAGCGCCGCCTCGATCTGCAGGAGGCGGTTGTACTTGGCCAGGCGCTCGGAGCGGCACGGCGCGCCGGTCTTGATGGCGCCCGCGTTGAGGGCGACGGCGAGGTCGGCGATGAACGCGTCCTCGGTCTCCCCGCTGCGATGCGAGATGACCGTCGAGAACCCGGCCTTCTGCGCGTCGGTGACGGCCTTCACCGTCTCGGTGAGCGTGCCGATCTGGTTGAGCTTGATGAGGATGGCGTTGGCCGACTTGTCCTTGATGCCGCGCGCCAGGCGCTCGGGGTTGGTGACGAACAGGTCGTCGCCGATGAGACGGACGCGGTCGCCTATCGTGGCGGTCATCGCCTTCCAGCCGGACCAGTCGTCCTCCCACAGCGGATCCTCGATGGAGACGATGCCGTGCTTGGACGCCCACGACGCGTACACCTCGGCGATCTCGGCGCTGGTCAGGGCCTTGCCCTCGAGGACGTACTTGCCGTCCTTGTAGTACTCGCTGGCGGCGCAGTCGAGGGAGAGGCGGACCTTGCCCTCGTAGCCGCCCTCCTTGATCGACGCCGCGAGGATCTCGAGGACCTCGAGGTGGGTCTTCAGGCGCGGGGCGAAACCGCCCTCGTCGCCGACCGCGGTCGTCATCTTGAGCGCGGTGAGCTTCTTCTTGAGGATCTGGTAGATCTCGGCGCCGGCGCGCAGGCCGTCGGCGAAGGTCGGCAGGCCGGTCGGGACGATCATGAACTCCTGCACGTCGAGGCCGGAGTCCGCGTGCTTGCCGCCGTTGACGACGTTGAGCATCGGCGTGGGCAGGAGCCACGCGTCGGACTTGATGCCGTAGGCCTGGCGCAGGAAGGCATACAAAGGCAATTTGGCGGTCGCCGCTGCCGCTCTCGCCGTTGCCATTGAAACCGCCAAAATCGCGTTGGCGCCGAGGCGCCCCTTGTTCGGGGTGCCGTCGAGGGCGATTATCTTGGCGTCGAGCCCGGCCAGGTCGGAGGCCTCATGGCCCTTCACGGCCTTGGCGATCTCTCCGTTGGCGTTCGCGACGGCCTGGAGCACGCCTTTGCCGAAGTAGCGGGCCTTGTCGCCGTCGCGCAGCTCGACGGCCTCGTGCTCGCCGGTGGAGGCGCCGGACGGCACGCCGGCCCAGCCGACGGAGCCGTCCGAGAGGACGACCTCGACGCCGACGGTCGGGAAGCCCCGGCTGTCCAGGATCTCTTGAGCGCGAACGGATTCGATTTTAGCCATGGTTAGAATTTCCCCGACAGCATTTTTTTGCCGGCGTCGATCATCTCCGCCAGGCGTTTGGGCGTGTGCGCCTCGGCGTACACGCGGAACACCGGCTCCGTGCCCGAGCTGCGCAGGCCCAGCCAGGCGCCGTCGCGCAGGATGAACTTGAAGCCGTCGGCCTGGTCGATGCGCCAGACCGAGGCCCCCGCCAACTCGAGTGGCGGCTTCGCCTTGAGGCGGGCCTCGAGCTCGATGATGTCGCGCAGGCGGTCCATCTTGTAGTTGAGGCGCGCGCCGTGGAAGGCGCCGAGCTTCTTGAACAGGCGGTCGCGCACGGCCGCCAGCGGCTTCTTCTCGAACGCGACGAGCTCGAGCATCAGCACGCAGGCGAGGATGCCGTCTTTTTCGGGAACATGCCCGCGGATGGAAAGACCGCCCGACTCCTCGCCGGCGAGCAGGAACGGCCCCGAGCGCAGCAGCTCGCCGAGGTACTTGAAGCCGACCGGCGTCTCGCGCGTCTCCGAGCCGTGGGACTTGGCCACGGCGTCGATGAAGTGGGAGGTCATGACCGAGCGCGCGGCCTTGCCCTTCAGACCGCGGTTGACGACGAGGTGCTCGTAGGCGAGCGCGATGACCTCGTTGGGCTGGATCCAGACGCCGCCCGCGTCGACGATGCCGAAGCGGTCGCCGTCGCCGTCGCAGGCGAGGCCGAGGTGGAGCTTCTGCTTCTTGACCTGCTCGGCCAGGGCCGCGGTGGACTCGGGCGTCGGCTCGGGCGAGATGCCGCCCAGCAGGACGTCGCGCTCCTCGTTGCGCGCGAAGACTTCCACGCCCAAGCGCTCCTCGAGGAAGGCGCGCAGGTACAGGCGCGCGGAGCCGTGCATCGCGTCGATGCCGACCTTGAGCTTGGCCTTCTTGATCGCCTTGACGTCGAGCAGGCTCTCGAGCTGGTCGAAGTAGGACTTGCGGAAATCCACGGTGTCGATCCACGCCTCGCGGGTCGAGCGCTCGTCGGTCATCGTCTTGATGGAGTGGTCGCCGAGCAGCTCGATGCGGCGCTCGAGGTCGTTGGTCACGTTCGGGGAGGCCGAGCCGCCCCAGTAGGGCATCCACTTGAAGCCGTTGTACTGGGCGGGGTTGTGCGAGGCGGTGATCATCACGCCGCCGACGGCCTTGTTGGCGAGCACGGCCCAGGCGACGGCCGGGGTCGGCAGGTCCTTGTCGGCGAGCAAGGTGCGGATGCCGTCGTTGGCGAACACCGCGGCGACCTCGTGCGCGAAGTCTTCGGACTGGAAGCGGGTGTCGTAGCCCACGACGACGGTCGGCACGCGGGACGGCGCGGCCCCCGCCAGGAACTGGCGGTAATCGTCGCTGTTGTAGCCGACCTCGGTGCTCTCCTTCACGCACCCGGCCACGCTGTGGGCGACCTTGCGGACGTTCTGGAACGTGAAGTCGTCCGAGACGATGCCGCGCCAACCGGAAGTGCCGAATCTGATCATTGATCCCCTTGAGGCTATTGAATCGTGGGCGGCATATTAGGATAAGCGCGGCCAAAGGTCAATGACCCTGTTACGGCAGAGTCGTTCTGGGTCTTAGGGCCTATTGACGCCTAGGTCCTTGGGCCTATGGCACGAAGAGGCCCCCGGGGCTATGCTGTGGGGGTCGCGAGAAAGAACGGAGAATCCGTATGAAAACGTCAAACCCCCTCGCCGCAGCCCTTCTTCTGATCGCCGCCTCCGCCGCGGCCCAGCCCCTCGCCACCGGCTTCAGCATGACCGGCGCGAATTCCAGCTCGAACCCCTTCGCCCTGCAGCTCGCCCCGGGCTCCGCGCCCGTCGACGAGATGGTCTTCAAGTGCGGCACCGTGCCCTACGTCGCCTGCACCACCGCCCAGACGAACCTCCGCGAGGCGGTGCGCACGAGCAAGAAGTGCCCCGAGCCGGCGATTCCGGCCTGCGTCGACTTCCTGATGAAGCAGTCGAACTCGACCAATCCGGCCGAGACGATCGCCGCCTACAACCCTCCCCCCGGCACCCAGTGGGCCTCGCCGGACTGCACCCACATCCCCTGCCGTCTCGCCGACAGCCCCGCCGCCCCCGCCGCCTCCGGCCAGACCCTCGCCGGCCGCAGCTACGAGGACGAGCCCGGCTTCATCGGCCCGCCCTCGCCTTTCAGGAACCAGGGCCCGCAGCCTTTCGCCGACGAGAGCTCGTTCAAGCAGGCCATGAAGGACCAGGAGGCCGTGACGCCCGGCAAGGTCATAGACCTCGGAAACAACACCTACGCCGTGGACACGGGAGACGGGAATTACAGCATCGGCGGCCTGTGCAGCGGCGCGCCGTGCAACGGACTGCCCAAGCCCGCCGACCAGATCCCCGGGCTCGCCGACGCGCTCCAGGCCGCCAACAGCCTCAACAGCGGGGGCAAATCGCTCAACAACGACAACCCCAACGGCTTCACCGCGAGCAGCAACAAGCAGACCCCCTCCATGAACAACGCCGGGCAGACCGGCGACCAGGGACAGGCCGACGACACGAACCCCTCCGACGAGGCGAAAGGCATGGGCCGCCAGGCCGCCGCCGACTCCGTCGCCGTCTCCGGGGCCTCGGGCTCGTCGGGCGGGACCTCCGTCGCCTCCAACGGCTCCCCGTCTTCCGGCGGCGCCACCCCCGAGCAGGTCATCAAGACGAAGGCCGCCGCCCTGGGCAGCATCGAGATCACCTACACGCGCCTGCAGCAGACGGAGGACAGCATCAAGGGCGCGGCCGGGGCCTTCAACAACGGCCAGATGACCGGCTTCGCATCGCCGAACGCTCCCGCCTCCGGCCGGCTCGCCGAGCCGCCCGTGGACGAGAAGTACCTAGGCAAGATCCAGGCCTCCTCGAACGAGTAGCGTCTAGGTCCATGGTCCTAGGCCCTCCCGGGCCCTAGGACACTGAGCGCCGAAGCCCTTTCCCGCTATCCTCTCAGCAGGGAAAGGAAATGGGAACCAAGCTCAAGACGGCGATGTTCGCGGCGCTGCTGACGATGGCGGCGCTGTCCGCTTCGGCGGAGGTCACCACCCCCACGGTCACCCACGACCCGCTGATGCGCCAGATCATGAGCCTCCAGCTCACCATGCCCGCCGGCGGCGTCACCGGCTCCACCCGCCTCGGCTCCGGCCAGGCGATCTCGATCAGCCTCGTGGACCCTCTCGCCCCCCTCAAGCCGGTCGACGGCCTCGCCCCGAAGGCCGACGACGCCTCCGCCGAGAAGCCCGCCAAGGCGAAGGCCGCCCGCAAGGTCCGCCGCGCCGACGAGCAGCTCCGCAAGATGTCGGACGAGAAGCGCGCGGCCGACTGGTCCGGCCGCAAGTAGACGGCGCCTAGGACCCCGCGCCGAACAACGCCCGCGAGACGCTCTCCGGGCATTCCTGCTGGGGCAGGTGGCCGCAGCCCGGGACCAGCTCCACGCGCGAGCCGCGCACGCCCTTGCGGAAGCGCTCCGCGAACTCCGCCGGAAGGACGCCGTCCGCTCCCCCCCACAGGATGACCGTGCCGGCCTTCACGTCCTTGAGGCGCCCGTCCAGGACGTCCTCGAGCCTGAGCGCCTCCAGTATCGCGCGCGTCGGCCGCGCGCGGATGGAGGCCACGGCCGCGGCCCAGGCCCGCTCCGGCACCGGCCGGGGCCTTCCGTAGGCCTTGGCGTTGAAGGCCTTCATCGCGGGGATGGTCGGGTCCGCCAGCACCTTCGCCGCGGCGAGAGCGTGCTCGCTGGGATCGCTGAGCCCCGCCGCGTTGACGAGCACGAGGCGGCGCACGCCCTGGGGCCAGTCCACGGCGAGCCAGCCCGAGATCCAGCCGCCGAGGCTGTTGCCCGCCACGGTCCATTCCGCGCAGCGCGGCTCGAGCGCGGCGCGCAAGGTCCGCGCCTGCGCGCGAATGCCGTAGTCGGCCGCCGGCGCCGAGCCGTCCGTGCCGGGCATGTCCACCGCGAGGATCAAAGTCCCCTCGGGCGGCGGCGTCGCCCCGCCGCGGCCGAGCATGGTCTTGTCCCAGGTCATCGCCGAGTCGCCCATGCCGTGGACCAGCGCCACGCAGCGGCACGGCGCCCCCGGCCGGCAGGCGTTCCTCTCGTACGCCAGCAGGGGCCCGGCCGCGACCCGATGCACGCCGCCCAGCCGCAGGGCCAGCCGGCGCAGCGCCATGTGCGTCTGGAACGGCGCGAACGCCGTCGCCGCCGCGAACGCCGCCACGGCGAACAGCACCCCGAGCAACCCGGCGACCAACGCGCGCTTCATCCCCCGATGATAACAAACGATAATCTTGGTGTCAGGCCTTGCAGTATGTGCAGTAATCCGTGTGAGCGGGTGAAATACTGCACATACTGCAAGGCCTGACACCTTGTTAGAATAGTGGGGATGACGAAGAGCGCCGAGCTGGTGACGCGCTGCGCGCTGGCCAAGCCGGCGGCCGGGGCGTGCTCGTGGTGCGGGGAGGCGCTGCCCGAGGGCCGGCGTATGTGGTGCCGGGACCGCTGCGCCACTGTCTTCTGGAAGAACCACTGGTGGTCGCGCGCGCGGCGCGCGGCGAAGCGGCGGGACAAGTACGCCTGCGTGCGCTGCGGCGGCGGGCGCCCGCTGGAGGTCAACCACATCGAGCCCTGCCTCGGCGCGCACGGGGAGATCAGCTGCGCCCATCACCTCGCCAACCTCGAGACCCTGTGCGCGCCCTGCCACCGGGCCCACACCGCCTCAGCGGTCGGGGTCCCAGGCCGCGTGCGGGCCGACCATGACCGAGGCGAAGAGGAGCGGCAGCAAGGCGTGCCACAGGCCTGAGAGCCGGCTCATCCATTCGTGCATGTGGGTCTCCTGGGTTCGCGAGGACAGCCTACCGCGGAACGCCGCCGTTTTCCATGCCCGCGGCGTGACGCTTCGGTCGCATTTTTTACTGCTAGACTAAAGACATCGACACGCACGCCCTCTACGCCGCCGCGGTGCAGCAGCCGGACGCCGACGTCCGCTTCTTCCGGGAGATGTACCGGGAGCTGAGGGGCCGCGGCCCGAAGCTCCTGCGCGAGGACTTCTGCGGGAGCTTCGGCGTGTGCTGCGAGTGGGTCAAGCTCGGGCCGGGCTACCGCGCCTACGGGCGGGACCTCGGCGCCGCGCCGCTCGCCTACGGCCGGAAGACCTTCCTTCCGAAGCTGACGCCCGAGCAGCGCTCCCGCGTCCGGATCGAGCGCAAGGACGTCCTCGCGCCGGGCGGGCCGAAGAGCGACCTGATCATGGCGATGAACTTCTCCTATTTCGTCTTCAAGGAGCGCGCCGCGCTCAAGGCCTACTTCAAGAACTGCCGCAGGAACCTGCGCCCGGGCGGCGTGCTGGCTATGGACTGCTTCGGCGGCGGCGGCGTGCACCGGCCGAACAAGGAGAGCACGGTCCACCCCCGCTTCACCTACTACTGGGAGCAGTACGACTACGACCCGGTGTACAACACCGCCCGCTGCGCGATGCACTTCAAGCCCAAGGGCGGCAGGAAGGTCCGGGACGTCTTCACCTACGACTGGCGCGTCTGGACCCTCGCCGAGATCCGCGAGCTCCTGGCCGAGGCCGGCTTCCGCCGCTCGCACGTCTACTGGGAGGGCGACGACGGGCGCCGCGGCAACGGCAAGTTCGCGCGCGACGAGAACGGCGGCCGCGAGGAGATCTGGATCGCGATGGTCGCGGCCGAGAAGTAGCGCCGAAATCCGGGGCGATTTCGTACACTCCCCCCATGAACATCCGCGTCGCCCTCGTCGTCCTGTCATGCGCCCTCAGCCTCGCCACCGGCTTCGCGGTGTCCCGCAGCGGCGGCTCCGCCTCGCCGTCCGCCAAGCGCGCGCGCCCGCTGATCGGGCTCTCGATGGACACGCTCAAGGAGGAGCGCTGGCTCAAGGACCGCGACCTGCTCGTCGCCAAGACCGCAGAGCTCGGCGCCGACCTGCTCGTGCAGGCCGCCAACGGCGACGACACCCGGCAGATCCAGGACATCGAGGCCCTTCTCTCGCGCGGCGTGGACGTGCTGATCGTCGTGCCCCACAACGGGGCCGCGATGGCCAAGGCCGTGACCCTCGCCCACGACGCGGGCGTGCCCGTGATCTCCTACGACCGCCTCATCACCGGCGCCGACGTGGACCTGTACGTGAGCTTCGACTCGGTCGCCGTCGGCGAGGCGCAGGGGCGGTTCCTCCTCGAGCGCCTCAAGGCGAAAGGACCGGGCAAGCACAGGATCGTCCGCATCTACGGCGCCAAGACCGACAACAACGCCCTGCTCTTCAAGCAGGGCCAGGACAACGTCATCAGGCCCGCCGCCGCGCGCGGCGAGGTCGAGGTCGTCCACGAGGACTGGGCCGAGAACTGGACGCCGGAGAACGCGAAGAAGATCATGAACGCCGCGCTGACCAAGAACGGCCGGGGGATCGACGGCGTGCTCGCGACGAACGACGGCACGGCCGGCGGGGCGATCCAGGCCCTTCTGGAGGAAGGCCTGGCCGGGAAGGTCGTCGTGACCGGCATGGACGCGGAGCTCGCGGCCTGCCAGCGCATCCTCGCGGGCACGCAGGCGGTCACCATCTACAAGCCGGTGAGCAAGCTCGCCGCGCGGGCCGCCGAGGCCGCGTTCAAGCTCGCCAAGGGCCGTCCCGTGGTCGTCTCCGCGGAGACGGACAACGGCAAGGTCAAGGTCCCCTCCATCATGCTCGAGGTCGTCGCCGTCACGAAGGACAACATGGACGCGACCATCGTGCGCGACGGCGTGCACACGGCCGCCGAGCTTCGCGGGGCCGTGGCGAAGTGAGCCGGGAGCCGATCCTCCGCGCCGAAGGCATCACCAAGCGCGTCCCCGGCGTCGTCGCGCTCTCGGGCGTCACCTTCGACCTCGCCCCCGGCGAGATCCACGCCCTGTGCGGGGAGAACGGCGCGGGCAAGTCCACCCTCATCAAGCTGCTCAGCGGCCTCCACGCCCACGGCTCCTATGAAGGAGAGCTGACGGTCGCGGGCCGGCCCGCGCGGTTCAGGTCGGTCGCCGACGCGGAGAAGGCCGGGATCGCGGTGATCTGCCAGGAGCTCGCGCTCGTGCCGGAGATGACCGCCGCCGAGAACCTGTTCCTGGGCGCGGAGCCGACGCGCGCCGGCCTCATCGACTGGGCCTCGGTCTATGGAGAATCGAAGGCGTTGTTCGAACGCTTCGGCGTGCGCATCGACCCGCGCGCCCGCACCTCGGACCTGGGCACGGGCCAGCAGCAGCTCGTCGAGATCCTGAAGGCCCTGAGGAAGGATTCAAGGGTCCTGATCCTCGACGAGCCGACCGCCGCGCTCACCGAGACCGAGACGGCGGTCCTCATCGGCATCCTGAAGGACCTGCGGCGGCGCGGCATCTCCTGCATCTACATCTCGCACCGCCTCGAGGAGGTCTTCGAGCTGGCGGACCGCATCACCGTCCTGCGCGACGGCTCCACGGTGGCGACGCTCGACCGGGCGAAGACCGACGTCTCCGCGGTGATCCGCCACATGGTCGGCCGCGAGATCAAGGACCTGTTCCCCCGCCGCGCGTCCGCTCCGGGCAAGACGCTCCTGCGCGTGAGCGGCTTGAACGCGGCCGCGGGCGGGAGCCCGCGAGCCTTCTTGAAGGACGTCTCCTTCGAGGCGCGCGCGGGCGAGGTGGTGGGCTTCGGCGGGCTGATGGGCGCCGGACGCAGCGAGCTCCTGATGCACCTGTTCGGCGCCTGGGGCCGCAGGCTCTCCGGGACCGTCGAGCTCATGGGCGTTCCGCTGGGCGCGGTCACGCCGGAGACGGCGCTCGAGCGCGGGCTGGCGCTCGTCACCGAGGACCGCCGCCGCTACGGCCTCGTGCTGGAGCATCCGATCTCCTTCAATCTCTCCCTGTCTTCCCTCAAGAAGCTCACCGCCGGCCTCCTCCTCGACCTTCGGCTGGAATCGTCCCGGAACCGGGAGCAGGCGAGCGCCCTGCGGGTGAAGGCCCCGGACCTCGGCGTCCGGGTCGGAGGGCTCTCGGGCGGGAACCAGCAGAAGGTCGTGCTGGGCCGCGTGCTGATGGCGGAGCCGTCGGTCATCTTCCTCGACGAGCCGACGAGAGGCATCGACGTCGGAGCCAAGATCGAGGTCTATGAGATCATCAACGCCCTGACGGCGTCCGGCAAGGCCGTGGTGCTCGTCTCGAGCGAGCTGCCCGAGCTGATGGGCATGAGCGACCGGATCCTGATGCTGCACGACGGGCGCGTCTCCGCCGAGTTCGCCAAGGCCGAGGCCACCCAGGAGAATCTGCTGGCCGCCGCCATGGGCCGCGCGAGGAACTGATGGAAAACAAGAAGCTGCTGCGCGACCTTTCGCCCGTGATCGCCCTGGCCCTCATCTGGGGCGTCTTCGCGGCGCTGACCCCGCACTTCCTCACGCCGCGCAACCTCTCGATGCTGATGATCGAGCTGTCGACGACGGCCCTGCTCGCGCTCGGCATGTTCCTCATCATCCTGCCGGGCCACATCGACCTCTCGGCCGGCAGCGGCGTGGGGCTGATCGGCGGCGTCGCGAGCGTGCTCATCATCCAGCACGCGTGGCCGGCGCCGGCCGCGCTGCTGGTCGCGTTCCTGATCGCGATGGCGGTCTGGATGGGGATGGGCTCGGTGATCGTCAAGCAGAAGATGCCGGCCTTCATCATCACGCTCGGCGGCCTGCTCGTCTTCAAGGGGCTGTTCTGGCTCGTGATCCGCAACTCGACGGTTCCGGTGGCGCCGGGCGGCTCGTGGAACCTGTACTCGCTGCTGACGACCTACTACCTGCCCCACGCCGCGGGCTACGCGCTGGCCGCGGCGTGCGCCGCGGGCTTCGCCTGGACGCGCGAGCAGCCCGACCCCGAGCGCCGCTTCCTCGAGCGCTTCACGGTCGCGCAGGCCCTGTTCCTGTTCGCGTTCCTGATGAACCAGTTCCGCGGCGTCCCCCTGCCCGTCGTCATCCTGGGCGCGGCCGCGGTCGCGGTGACGGTGCTGACGCGGCTCACGCGCTTCGGACGCTACCTGTACGCCATCGGCGGCAACGAGGAGGCGGCGGTCATGTCCGGCGTGCCGGTCGACCGCGTCGTGATCGGCGCCTACGCGATCATGGGCGCCGTCGTCGCGCTCACCGGCTTCATGCAGACCGCCTACTCGGGCGCGTCCACGACGACGGTCGGCGAGCTCATGGAGCTCGACGCGGTCGCGGCCTGCGTCATCGGCGGGACCAGCCTCAAGGGCGGGCGGGGCACGGCCCTCGGCGTGCTGTTCGGCGCCCTGATCATGGCGAGCCTCTTGAACGGCATGACCTTGCTCGCCGTCGCCCCCGAGTTCAAGTTCATCGCGCGCGGCCTCGTCCTCTCCCTGGCGGTCTGGCTCGACACGCGCCTCTCCCGCGCCTGATGAGAGCCCTCCTCCCCCTCCTGCTGGCTTGCGCGGCCTCCGCGGCGCCGCTGTCGAAGGCGGACGACGCGTTCGTCGACGACCTGTCCAAAAGGGCCTTCCGGTTCTTCGTCGAGCAGACCGACCCGAAGACGGGGCTCACGGCCGACCGCGCCGGGACCGACGGCAAGCAGGCCGCCGGCGTCGCGAGCGTCGCCTCCACGGGCTTCGGCCTGAGCGCGCTGTGCGCCGGCGCGGAGCGAGGCTGGATCGCTCCGGCGAAGGCGCGGGAGCGCGCGCGGGTCACGCTCGGCTTCCTCCTCCGCTCCGCGCCGCACGAGCGCGGCTTCTTCTTCCACTTCCTCGACATGAAGACCGGCGCGCGCGCCTGGGGCAGCGAGGCCTCGACGATCGACACCGCCCTCCTCCTCGGCGGCGTCCTGACGGCGCGGCAGTGCTTCCGCGACGACCCCGAGGTCGTGTCGCTGGCGACGAAGCTCTACGAGCGCGTCGACTTCCCCTGGATGATGAAGGGCGAGCCGCCTCTCCTGTCGATGGGCTGGAAGCCGGAGACGGGCTTCATCCCGGCCCGCTGGGACACCTACAGCGAGCACATGCTCCTCGACCTGCTCGCGATCGGCTCGCCGACGCATCCGATCCCGGCGAAGACCTGGGACGCCTGGCGCCGCGACCTGGTGTCCTACTCGAGCTTCTCCTACGTCGCCGGCGACAAGCCCCTGTTCATCCACCAGTACTCCCACGCCTTCGTGGACTTCCGCGGCAAGCACGACGGCCACGGCCTCGACTACTTCCGGAACTCCGTCGTCGCAACCTTGGCCCAGCGCCGGTTCTTCATCGACCTCGCCTCCGAGTTCCCGACCTACTCGAAGGACGTCTGGGGCCTCACCGCGTCGGACGGCCCCCGGGGCTACACCGCGTGGGGAGCGCCCCCGCGAGACCCCGCGATCGACGGCACGGTCGTGCCCTGCGCGGCGGGCGGGTCGCTCATGTTCACGCCCAGGGAGTCCCTGTCCGCCCTGCGCGAGATGAAGTCCCGCTGGGGCGCGAAGGTGTACGGCCGCTACGGCTTCGCCGACGCCTTCAACCCGGCCACCGGCTGGACCGGGCCGGACGCGATCGGCATCGACCAGGGCATCATCCTGCTCAGCGCCGAGAACCTGCGCGGCGGCCGCGTCTGGGGCTGGTTCATGAAGAACCCGGAGATCGTCCGCGCGATGAAAGCCGTCGGATTCCAGGAGACCAAGCCATGACCGTCATCCTCGCGTTGCTGCTCGCCGCCGCCCCCGCGTTCGCCGCGCCCCGCCCCGACCTCGAGGCCCTCCTCAAGAAGATGACCTTGGAGGAGAAGGTGGGCCAGCTGCAGCAGGCCGGAGGCCCCATCGAGGGCTCGCCCGCGCTGCTCGAGCTCGCGGGGAAGGGAAAAATCGGCTCCACGTTGAACGTGCGCGGCGCGAAGACCGTCAACGCCCTGCAGCGCGCCGCCCTCGGCACGCGCCTGGGCATCCCCCTGCTGTTCGGCTTCGACGTGATCCACGGCTACCGCACGATCTTCCCGATCCCCCTGGCGCTGGCCGCGACCTGGGACCCGGCCGTGGCCGAGGCCGCGGCGCGCCTGTCCGCGCGCGAGGCCGTCCTCGACGGCCTGCGCTGGACCTTCGCGCCGATGGTGGACATCGCGCGCGACCCGCGCTGGGGCCGCGTGGCCGAGGGCGCCGGCGAGGACCCGTTCCTGGGCTCGGCGATGGCGCGCGCCTACGTCCGCGGCTTCCAAGGAAAGGACCCCGCGTCGTCAGACAGCCTCGCCGCCTGCGCGAAGCACTGGGTCGGCTACGGCGCCGCCGAGGCCGGCCGGGACTACAGCACCACGGAAATATCCGAGCGCACCTTGCGCGAGATCTACTTCCCCCCGTTCAAGGCCGCGCTCGACGAGGGCGTGCTGACCTTCATGAGCGCCTTCAACGACCTCAACGGCGTGCCCGCCTCCGCGAACGCGTTCACCCTGACGAAGGTCCTGCGCGGCGAGTGGGGCTTCAAGGGCTTCGTCGTCAGCGACTGGGACTCCGTGGCGCAGCTGATACCGCACGGCTTAGCCGACGGCGCTGACGAAGCCGCCCGCCTCGCCCTCGGCGCGGGCGTGGACATGGAGATGAACAGCGTCCTCTACAGCTCGGAGGTGCCGAAGCTCGTCAAGGACGGCCGCCTCAAGACGGCGGCCGTGGACGAGGCCGTGCGCCGCGTCCTGCGCGTGAAGGCCGCGCTGGGCCTGTTCGAGCGCCCTTACGCCGACGAGGCGCTCGCCTCCGCCGCCCCGGACGCCGCCGCGCGCAAGGCCGCGCGCGACGCCGCCGTGCGCTCCCTCGTCCTCCTCAAGAACGACGGCGGCTTGCTGCCGCTGTCGAAGAGCCTCAAGACGCTCGCCGTGATCGGGCCGCTCGCCGACGACGGGGCCGCCGTGCTCGGCTCCTGGACCGGCGACGGCAAGGCCGCCGAGGCGGTCACGGTCCTGGCCGGCCTGCGCGCGGCCCTGCCCGGCGCCACGGTCGTCTTCTCGACGGGCTGCGCCGTGACCGGCGACTCCGACGCGGGCTTCGCCGAGGCGGTCGCCGCGGCGCGCTCCGCCGACGCCGTCGTGCTCGTGCTGGGCGAGGCCGGGGACATGAGCGGAGAGGCCTCCTCGCGCGCCTTCCTCGACCTGCCGGGGCGCCAGCTCGACCTGGCGAAGGCCGTCCTCGCGGCGGGCCGTCCGACCGCCGTCGTCCTGCTCAACGGCCGTCCCCTCACGCTCTCCGGTCTCGCGGAGAAGGCTCCGGCCATACTCGAGGCCTGGCAGCCCGGCACCGAGGGCGGCGCCGCGGTCGCGGCCGTCCTGTTCGGCGACGCGGGCCCCGGCGGCAAGCTGCCGATCACCTTCCCGCGCACGCTCGGGCAGGTGCCCCTGTACTACAACCACAAGAACACCGGCCGCCCGCCGTCGGAGTCGGACCACTACACCTCGAAGTACCTCGACGCCCCGGTCACGCCCCTGTTCCGCTTCGGCCACGGCCTGAGCTACGCGTCCGTGCGTCTCTCGGGGCTGACGGTCTCGGCCGGGAAGGCGGGCTCGTACGCCGTGGCCGTCGACGCGGAGAACGCCGGCGCGCGCGAGGGCGACGAGGTCGTCCAGCTATACATCCGCCGCGCCGCGGCGAGCGTCACCCGGCACGTGGCCGAGCTCAAGGGCTTCCGGCGCCTGACGCTCAAACCCGGCGAGAAGCGCCGGGTGGAGTTCACGCTCGGACCGCGCGAGCTCGGGTTCCACGGCCTCGACATGAGGTTCGCCGTGGAGCCCGGCGTTTACGAGGTCATGGCCGGCACCGACTCCGCGCCCGGTCTCTCGGCGCGCCTGACCGTCGCGCTCTGAGAGATTCGGCTATCCTTGAGGATAGTCGAAGGTCAGGCGGGGACTATCCGCTTCACAGCCTCTTCGAGGGCCGCCACGCGCTTCTCGAGCTCGGCCACGCGGTCGATCGCGGGCTGAGCGGCCGCGGGCGCGGCGACGGGATTCGCGGCGGGCACCGCCGACGGTCCTCCGGTGAAGAGCTGACGCCAGCGCGATTCCTTCTGGCCCGCCTGGCGCGGGAGCTTGACGACCCACGGCTCGGCGCGCAGGGACATGTCCTGGAGGAGCGACTCCACCTCGGCGCTGCTGGCGAACTCGCAGAGGCGGTCGGTGCGGGTCTTGATCTCGCCGGCGGTCTGAGGGCCGCGCAGCAGGAGCACGCAGATCGTCGCGATCGTCTTCGCGTCGGCGCCGTCGAGGAGGATCTCGGCGTGGTGCATGAACTTGGGGACCCGGCTGCCCGGCTCGTGGATGCGCCCCGCCAGGCTGCGCTCGATGAGCGCGTGCAGGGCCTGGGCGACGACCGGCTCCTCGAGGGCCAGCACCGGGTCGCGGCTCGTCTTCTGGTTGCACGCCGCGACCAGGCTGTTGAGCGAGAGCGGGTAGGACTCCGGCGTCGTCAGGGACTTCTCCACGAGCGAGCCCAGCACGCGCGCCTCGATGTCGTTGAGTTCGGTGATCATGCGCTGATTCTAACTGTTTCCGGAAACAGTTATCTCGCGCCGCGCGAGCCCGGCCGGTCGATAGCGCGCCGCGCCTCCTTGCCCACGTGCCGGCTGAAAGCGGCCCGCGCGTCGGGAGAGTCGATGCGGGACAGGGCCAGGGCCGCGGCGTAGCGCACGTCCTCGCTGGGGTCCTTCAGGGCCTTCGTCAGCAGGGGCACGACGCTCTCGTGCTGGGCGCCGATGTTGCCGAGCGCCAGCCCCGCGCTCGCGCGCACCGGCGCGCTGCGGTCGCCCAGCGCCTTGATCAGGGCCGGCACGGCGGGCGCGGCCCTGGCGCCCATGTGGCCGAGGTCGTCGGCGGCGCGGGCGCGCGTGCGCGCGTCGCCCTGCTTCAGCGCGCGCAGCAGCCCCGGCAAGGCGTCATGCGCCGCCTTGCCGCTGCCCGCGTCGGCCATGATCGCGCCGGGAGCGCTCACCTCGTGCTCGCGCGGGATGAGGCCGACGGCCAGGGGCAGGTTCTCCGGCGCGGCCGTGCTCCGGGAGCGCGGCGGCGTCAGCGCGACGCGCGGGCGGGCGACGGGCGCCGTCGAGGCGTCGAGGATGGCGTCGAGCTCGGTGTGGCGCTGGAACTTCGTCGGCTCGGGCAGGTCCTCGGGCCGGCGACGGGGCTTCGCGGCGGGAACGGGCGGAGGGAGCGGGTCGCTCGTGACCAACGCGTCCGGCTCGTCCGGGGCGGGCTGCGGCCGAGGCGAAGGGACTCCGCGCGGCCTCCGGTCCGGCTCGGGCGCGGTCGGCGGCGGCGCCGTCGCCTCGGCCTTCGCGACGCCCTTCGCGACGGACTTCGCGGGCGTCTTCCCCCGCGCCCACGGGGCGCGGCCGGGGCCGGCCTGGTCGCGGCAGTTGACCGCCTTGTTGTCCGCGTCGAAGATCCAGCTCATCGCCTTCGCCTCTTCCCCCTCGGGGCCCAGGCTGCCGAGGCTGTGCAAGGTCATCAGGCGCACGACGGGGCAGGGCTCGTGCTTGAGCAATCTGTTCAGGATGGGCGCGCCCTCGACGCCGCGGCCGGAGAGGGCGTGGACGGCCGTCAGGCGCACCTGCCAGTCGCCGTCCTGCGTCGCCAGGTCCAGGCCGGGCAGGCCCTGCTCCTGCATGTAGTCGAACTCATGCACGGCGTGGATGCGCGCGTTCCAGTCGCCGGTCTCGAGCTGACGGATGAAGGCGTCGAAGTTGCGGTTCGCGACCGCGGCCTCCTCGAAGCCCCAGGCCGGCGCGACGGCGGATAGGATCAACGCGGCGAGGGCGAGAGCGCGGGGCACACCCAAGTTTAGCCCGTTTACACGGAAGGTCAAGGCCCCGAGGACTCGCACCGGTGCGAGT
>JACPOW010000075.1 GCA_016191335.1 Elusimicrobiota bacterium
CCAGGTTTTCGCGAAGCGAAAACCCTGGCGCCGCAGGCGCCATTCCGTTCAAATGCCGTTGTCAGCGTGGTGCTTCAAAACCCCGTGAACTTGGAGGCCTCCCCCCTTGCTAAAACCGGGAAGTCCCGTTACACTCCTATCCCGAGCCGACTCAGCGGCTCGGACCGGAGGAACCCTGCATGAAAAAGAAGGTCCAGCGCGCCGCCGCCAAGAAGGCGGCCCCCCGTAAGGTCAAGAAATCTCCCGTGCGCCGCCTCGTCCTGAAGGCCGCGCCCGCCGAAGCGATGACCCCTGACGAGGTCTCGCATCTCGAGACTCTGGTCAAACGCTTTGAGGACAGCGAAAAGGCCTGGCAGCGCATGACGGCCCCCATCGACGACGCCGATCCGTGGACCCAGGTCGAGGAGCACATGCTCGAGCGCCGCGACGGCGACTCGGACAGGCGCTGGAAGTTCTTCTCTAAATAGGCGCTCCGCGCCCAGGCATACCGCCCCGCTCTTCGGCGAATCGAAGGGCGGGGCGGACTCTTTTTCCTATAATAATGACGATGAAAGCCTCATCCCGGCGGACGAACATGCTCATCGTGATCGCTCTGCTCATGATCGCGGTCGCCTTCGCCGCCTACTCGGTCATCATGATGAGCTGGTTCAAGGCGCCGCCGCGCTCCGGCGCCGCGGCCGGCTTCTCCGTCGCGTCCCGGGCCGAGGCCGAGGAGCGGCTGGCCGCCGCCCGCAAGGAGTTCCGCGCCCGCCTGCTCGACCCTCGCGCCCATCTGCGCCTGTCGGACGCGCTCTGGAAGGCCGGGCGCCCGGTCGATTCCTTCTACGTGACGTACGCCGCCCGCCAGCTGTTCAGCGAGGACGCCTTCGCGCGCGCGCACGCCGAGGTCGTCCTCGGCGCGGGCGGGCCCGCCGCCGAGATGCGCCGCCGGCTCGAGAGCGTCCGCGACGCGGCGGCCGCCGTCCCGATCCACGCGGAGATCGCCCGCGAGCACCCCGACACCCCCGAAGGCCGCATGTCGCTCGACACGCTGTCGCGCATCGCCGCGGGCGACGAGAACTCCGCCGGCGGTGAGGCCGCCCAGCTCGCCCGGACCGCGCTCGAGGAGATCCATCACGACGACCCCAAGCACCCCGGCAAGCTCGCCGCGCTGGGCATGGCGTTCTTCGCGCGCGGGGATTTCGCCCTCGCTCACGCGGTCGCCTCGGAGGCCCTCGCCAAGGACGCGAACCAGGCGGGCGCGGCGCAGATCCTTGGCGCCCTGGCGCTGCAGCAGAAGGACATGGACGGCGCGCTGCGCTGGCTCTCCGCGTCCTGGGACCGGAACCCGGACGACCTGTACAGCGCCTCGAAGCTGGCGCAGATCTACGACAAGCGCCGCGCCGACGCCGAGAGCGCTCTCCCGTTCTACCTGGCCCTTTACCGCCAGAACCCCGATTTCTCCGACGCGGGCGAGCCCGTCGAGCGCCGCATCCGGGAGACCCTGGACGCGCGCCGCGAGTCGCTGCTCAAGCTCGCGCCGGTCGAGGGCCTCGGCGCCCGCTTCGCCCTCGACGACGCGTCCCTGCGCGCCGAGGCCTGCCTGCGCGCCGCGGCGTTCAAGGACCCGCGCTGGATCGACCGCCTGAGCGAGCTCCTCGACGACGACGCCGAGATCGTGCGCCGCAACGCCGACTACGCGCTGTTCGAGATCGGAAAGAAGGACCTCGACGCGGTCCGCATGCGCCGCGACCTGTGGCTGGCCAGCGACAAGCCCCTCGTGCGCATCCGCGCGCTCAACCTGTTCGCCGACCTCGAGGGCAAGAACGCCCTGCCCGCGCTGTCGACCGCGCTGCGCGACCCGAACCCCGCCGTCCGCGCCTTCGCCAAGGTGATGGTCCTCGACCACTACTTCGACGGCCTGCCGGAGGCCTCCAAGCTCCACGCGCGCTACCTCGCCGAGGAGCGCGACCCCGACGCCCTGTCCTTGCTGGCGCGCTTCCCCGCGAAATGACCTTCGTCGACACTCACGCTCACCTGGGCGACGCCCAGTTCGACGCCGACCGGGACGCCGTCTTCGAGCGGGCCGCCGCCGCGGGCGTGGCCCGCGTCGTCGAGATCGCGGACCATCCCGACGAGTGGCCCCGCGCCGTCGCCATCGCCCGCGCGCGCCCCGGCGTCGCGCGCTGCACCTTGGGGCTCCATCCCTATTACGCGGGACTCTACGACGCCGCCTTCCTCCCGCGCCTGCGCGCCGCGCTCGACGCGACGCCGGAAGCCGTCGCCATCGGCGAAATCGGGCTCGATTACGCGCGGGCCGAGGTGGCGCACGACGTCCAGCGGCGCGCGTTCGAGGACATCGCCGCCGCCGCGAGGTCCTGGGACGTCCCGGTCGTCGTGCACTGCCGCGACGCCTTCCCCGACCTCATCCCCATCCTCGCCGGAGTCTACGCCGGCAAGCCGTCGGGCCGCTTCTGGGGCGTCATCCACTGCTTCACCGGGACGCCCGAGGACGCGGCGGCGTGCACGGCGCTCGGCTTCGCGCTGGGCGCCGACGGCCCCGTGACGTACAAGAAGAACGACGCCCTGCGCGAGGCCTTCCGCCGCGCGGGGCCGGACGCGACGGTGCTCGAGACCGATTCCCCCTACCTTCCGCCGCAAAGCAGCCGCGGCAAGCGCAACGAGCCCGCGGCCATCCGCGAGATCGCGGCGAAGCTCGCCGAGGTCTGGGGCGTCCCGCTCGACGAGGCCGGCCGGCGCACGAGCGCCGCGGCCGCCGCCCTGTACCGCTGGCCGTGATCCGTCCGCTCTCCGAGGGCGATCTCCCCGAGGCGGCCGCGCTGGCCGCCGCGGCCTTCCGCGAGGACCCGGGCTTCGTCCACATCCTGCCGGACGACGCGTCGCGCCGCCGGCGCCTTCCCTCCCTGTTCGAGGCGATGCTGCGCGTGGACGCGCTGGCGGGCGGGACGGTGTCCGGGGCCTTCGAGGACGGCGCCCTGATCGGCCTGTCCTCGATCATCCCGGCGGGAGTCGCGAACCCCGACCTGCCGGATTGGATCAAGCATCTCCCGCGGCTGGCCTGGTTCCTCGGCGAACCCGCGGCTTTGCTGCGCGCGCTCGCCCTGATCCACGCCATCGAGGAGCGCCGCACGAAGGAGTCGGATTATCTCCACCTGCTCGCCGTCCACCCCGCGACGCAGGGGCGGGGCGTCGGCGCCGCGCTCCTCAACGCCGCGCCCAAGTCGCTCTACCTCGAGACCTTCGAGGAGAGGAACGCCGCCTGGTACGAGGCGCGCGGCTTCCGGCGCATCGCCGAGATCCGTTCTACGGTACGGCCCGCTTTCTGGGCCCTGCGGCGCGGCTAGACGTTCGAGATGAAGACGTTCTTGACCTCGGAGTAGAGGTCGAGCGCCTTCAGGCCGAGCTCGCGGCCGAGGCCGGAGCCCTTGTAGCCGCCGAACGGCGCCTCGAGATGGACGCTCGAGCTCGTGTTCACCGAGATCACGCCGCTCTGCACCGCGCGCGTCACGCGCAGGACCCGGCCCACGTCGCGCGTCCAGAGGGACGCCGACAGGCCGTACGCGGAGTCGTTGGCGAGCGCGATGGCCTCCGCCTCGTCCTTGAAGGGGATCACGGCGAGCACCGGCCCGAAGATCTCCTCGCGCGCGATCCGCATCTCGGCGTCGGCGCCGGCGAACACGGCGGGCGTCAGGTAATGCCCTTTCGCGGGGACGCCCTTCGGCCGGACGCCGCCGCACAGGAGCTTGGCGCCCTGGGCCTTGCCGGAGGCGATGTACATGGCGATCTTGGCGTGCTGACGGGCGGAGATGATCGGGCCGATCTGCGTGCCCTTCTTCTCGGGATGGCCGACGACGAACTTCCTCGTGCGCGCGACGAGCTTGTCGACGAGCTTGTCGTGGATCCTGCGGTGGACGAGGACGCGGGAGCGGGCGCAGCAGTCCTGCCCGGCGTTGTAGAAGACCGACCAGACCGACTTCTCGACGCACAGGTCGAGGTCCGCGTCGTCGAAGACGATGTTGGGGGACTTCCCCCCCAATTCGAGCGAGACGCGCTTGATGCCGTCGGCCGCCGCCTTCATGATGCCGGTCCCGGTCGCCGTCGAGCCGGTGAAGGAGACCTTGCGCACGAGGGGATGGGTCACGAGGGCGTCGCCGCAGCCGGGCCCGGGGCCGGGGACGACGTTGAGCACGCCCTCGGGCAGGCCCGCCTCGGCGGCGAGCGCGGCCAGAGCGAGCGCCGTGAGCGGGGTCTCGGGCGAGGGCTTGAGGACTGCTGTGTTGCCGCAGGCCAGCGCCGGCCCCAGCTTCCAGGCCGCGATGACGAGCGGGAAGTTCCACGGCACGATGAGGCCGCACACGCCGACCGGCTCGCGCAAGGTGTAGTCGAGTCCGGCGCCGGCGACGGGGATCGTCTCGCCGAAGTGCTTGTTCGCCGCGCCGCCGTAGTACTCGAAGGTGTCCGCCGCCAGGCCCATCTCGTCCTTGGCGTCGCCGAGCGGCTTGCCCGCGGTCCGGCACTCGAGCAGGGCCAGCGCGTCCAGGTTGTCGCGGATGAGGCCCGCGATCTTGAGGAGGATCTTGCCCCGCTCTCGCGCCTGCATCTTCCCCCAGGGTCCGGAGGCGGCGCGGGCCGCGGCGTTCACGGCCGCGTCGATGTCCTCGGGCCCGCCTTCCGAGACGCGGGCGAGCACCGCGCCGTCGGCGGGGTTCAGGACGGGGTAGACGCGTCCCGACTTCGCGGGGACGAACCGCCCGTCGATGAACAGGCGGGTCTGCATCTTAGAAATAGTTCGAGGTGATGCCGCCGTCGACGACGCCGAACCGGCCCATCGGGATGCGGTTGAGGCGCTTGGCCTTCTCGGCGGGCTCCTTGAAGAGCCACGCGGTGAGCAGCGGCGTCTCGATCGGCCCCGGGCAGATCGCGTTGGTGCGGATGCCCTTCGGGCCGTACTGCACCGCGAGGGACTTGGAGAGGGCGAGGACGGCGCCTTTCGAAGCCGTGTAGGCGTCCTGCGGCACCGTGCAGCCGACCAGGGCGACGAAGCTCGCCACGTTGATGATCGAGCCGCCCCCGGCGGCCAGCAGCTCGGGGATGCCGTGCTTGCAGACGAGATAGACGCCTTTGACGTTGACGGCCAGGACGGTGTCCCAGACCTTCTCCTCCGTGTTCGTCACGGAGTTGTCGTCGTTGGGGAAGATGCCCGCGTTGTTGTACAGCACGTCGAGCTTGCCGTAGGCCTTCACCGCGGCGGCGACGCCGGCCTTCACCTCGGCTTCCTTGGCGACGTTCATCGCGACCGCGATGGCCTTGCCGCCGGCGGCCTGCGCCGTCTGCACGACGCGCTGGGCGGCCTCGAGGTTCATGTCGCAGGCGACGACCTTCGCCCCTTCGCGGGCGAAGCGGACCGTCGCCTCGGCGCCCATGCCCGAGCCGGCGCCGGTGATGAGGACGACCTTGCCCTCCAGACGCCCGGCGCTCATGAGATGACGAGGAAGCCGGCCTTCTTCACGGCTTCGCGCAGGCGCGTCTTGCCGAGATCGGTGTCGAGGCCCCGGTCGGTCGTCACGGTCAGGTTGCGGACGACGCGGCCGCGGCCGCGCAGCTTCCCGACGAGCGTCGAGATGTCCTTGGCCGCGGCGCGGACGTTGGTGACGCCGTCCTTGGCGAACCAGCGGATGGTGACGGTGCCGCTCTTGCGGCTGGGCATCAGCTTGAGGGTCAGGGCGGTTTCGGTGACGAACAGGTCACCGACCTCTTCCTGCGAATTCTTATCGATCATGGCGTCTCCTTCTCGGCGAGGGGGTCAGAATACCAATTTGTCAGCGCGCGAGGGAAGGCTGGATCAGCCAGCCCTTTTCCCGGGCCTTCGCCTCCAGCTCCTTGTCGCCGGACAGGACCACGCGCAGCCCGGTCCCATAGGACATCAGGTCGAGGTCGGCCCCGTCACGGGCGAGCGCGAAATCGGGCGCCCGTCCCAGGCCGGCTTTGATGATCTCCGCCTTGCCGCTGCGGGTCGGCACGGGCTTGAGGACGGACGCGGAGTAGCGGTTGCCGTCGGGCGCGGCGCGGACCCCCGCGACGCGGCTCGGATCGACGCCGTAATCCGCCGCGGAGGCGGTCAGCACCGGCTGAGGGAGGTCGTCGACGACCCAGACGTCCACGCCCGCCTCGCGGAGCTTGACGGCGAGGTCGCGCATCTCCGGGATCAGCCTCAGGCCGCGGCGCACGCGCAGCGGCTCCCGGTCGGCGGGCTCGGAATGGACGAGCTCGATGCCTCCCGGGCGGGACTTCTCCTCGGCGAGGACCTGGCGGGAATAGTCCACGGCCTCGTCCTCCCTCCAGCCGGCCCACACGCGCATCAGATACTGGCGGCACTCGCGGCGGCCGACCTCGCGGCAAAGGCCGATGTAGCTCCCGAGCACGGCCTTGCGGTAGACGTGGTAGTCCGGCTGGGAGGACCACACCGAGCTCGACAGGGAGATGAAGTGGTTGTAGGCGGCGCGCGCCGGCTGGCGGCCGTAGCCCACGGGCATGATCTCCCACCACGGGTCGTCGAAGCGGAAGTCGACGCTCGTCGCCAGATGCAGGAAGACGAGCTCGGCGGGGTCGCCGACGACCAGCGCGTCGCTCCACGGGAGCACGGCGACCGGGGGCTTGGCCGGGTCGTAGCCGGGCGCGCCCTTCCAGCGCTCCGCCAGGAACTTGTCGATGGCCGCGCGGACCTCGGGCTTCCAGCGGCCGCCCATCAGGCGCGGGACGACCGGCGCGGTGGAGACCGCGGGCTCCTCGACGACGGCCGGGCGCTTGGGCATCTTGCGGAAGTTCTTCGTCCGGCGCGCCTCGGCGGGCGCCGCCGCGAGCAGGAGGAGCGCGAGAAAAAAGGCGATTCCCGGCAAATTTTTTCTCATCGTCGTCGAGCAATGTTATAAAATAAACGGTCGCACATTCTTCGTCGGAGGAACACAGAGCCCAACATGGCGAACATCAAGAAGTCGGACCTGCTTAAGGAAGAGATCGAGCACATCGACATCACCAAGCATGACATGCGTCCTCTCGTCGAAGCCTACTCGAAGATGTCCTTCTCCGCCCGCGACCTCGCGCGCGCGAGCAACATCTACGACAAGATGCTCGCCGACAAGGAATGCGGGGTGATCCTCTGCCTGGCCGGTTCCTTGTTCTCCGCCGGACTCAAGAAGATCGTCTGGCAGATGGTCGAGAGCAACATGGTGGACGCGATCGTCTCCACCGGCGCGAACATCGTGGACCAGGACTTCTTCGAGGCCCTCGGCTACAAGCACTACAAGGGCTCGAAGTGGGAAGATGACATGTCCCTGCGCGGGGCCCGCATCGACCGCATCTACGACACCTTCATCGACGAGGACGAGCTCGGCGCCTGCGACAACACGATCTCCGAGATCGTCGGCAACCTGAAGCCGAAGCCGTACTCCTCGCGCGAGATCGTCGAGGAGATGGGCAAGTACCTCGTGAAGAAGGCCAAGGTCAAGGACTCGATTGTGCTGTCCGCGTACAAGAAGGGCGTTCCGATCTTCATCCCGGCGCTCTCCGACTGCTCGGCCGGCTTCGGGTTCCTCCACCACCAGTGGCACAACCCCGAGAGCCACGCCTCGATCGACTCCGCGAAGGACTTCCGGGAGCTCGTGCGCGTCAAGCTCGCGTGCGGCGACACCGGCCTGCTCATGGTCGGCGGCGGCGTTCCCAAGAACTTCGCCCAGGACGTCACCGTCGGCGCCGAGATGATCGGCCTCGAGCCCATCATGCACAAGTACGCGGTGCAGATCACCGTGGCCGACGAGCGCGACGGCGCGCTCTCCGGCTCGACCCTTCGCGAGGCGTGCTCGTGGGGCAAGGTCGCGGTCACCGACGAGCAGATGGTCTTCTCCGAAGCCACCATCGCGCTCCCGGTCCTCGCGGGCTACGGCTGGCACAAGGGCAACTGGAAGAAGCGCCGCGAGCGCCGCTTCAACGCGATGCTCAACGACGAGAAGGCGAAGATCCCCGCCGCTCTCCGCTAAAGATCACATGGGTCGGGTCTTCTCCGACCTCAGGACGGCTGAATACGGCGCCTCGGGACACCCCGAGGCGCCGTTTCGCGTTTTACGGACCTTCGAGCGCGCCAAAGCCGCCGGCCACGCCCCGCAGCTCCCGTCCCTGACCGCCGGAGCCTCCGACGTCGTCCTGCTCCACGGCGAGGGGCACCTGAACTCGATCCGCCTCGGCACGTTCGAGGACGCCGACACGCCGATGTTCGCCCGCATCGCCGACATCGCCCTGATCTCGCTCGCCGGCGCCCTCTCGGCCGCGGATGCGGCGATGAAAGGGGAGCCGTCGTTCTCCCTGATGCGCCCTCCCGGCCACCACGCCGGGAAGGAGCGCGTCGCGGGGTTCTGCTACCTGAACAACCTCGCGCTCGCCGTCGCGCGCCTGCAGAAAGCCAAGCCCGGCCTCAAGGTCGCCGTCGTGGATTTCGACGTCCACCACGGCGACGGGACGGAGTCGCTGCTGCTGGGGCGGGAGAACACCTCCTTCCTCTCCCTTCAGCAATACCCGCTTTACCCGGGGACCGGCTTCGAGTCGCGCGGCAACTGCCGCAACGTCCCCCTCGAGGCGGGCACGGACGGCGACGAGTGGCTCTCGGCCTTCGAGCCGGAGCTTCACCGCCTGCTCGAGGCCAAGCCCGACGTCCTCGCGGTCTCCGCCGGCTTCGACGCTTATAAAGGAGACCCTATCGCGGGACTCAAACTCGACCGCGCGACGTTCAAACGCATCGGGGGGATGCTGTCGCAGACCAAGCTGCCGCGCTTCGCGACGCTCGAGGGCGGCTACTCCGAGGACCTCCCCCTCCTCGTCGAGAGCTTCCTCGACGGGTTCTTTTAGAGAAGCGGCCCCTGGATGCCTCGCGCACCCCGCACCCAGGCAATCATATTCTTGATTTGAAGACTGGCGTGAGAGTACGTAATCTTGATGTTCGGATTCCGATCCGCGAACACCCTGAAAATCTCATCGGCGAAAGGTTGGCCTATCGTCGCCACTCCGCTGAAATCCAGAGAAACCTCCGTGAATTTCTCAAACCTCGCCAGCACTCGCCGCGCCTGCGAGCGGGAGACCAGCTTGTCTTCGCCGTAGCGCGCCAGCGCGACCGGCACGTGCGTCTTCGTGAATCCTTCATCGACTCCCGAGAATCGATCGAAAACGCTTTGGCTGGTCCGGGTCGAACGCGTCGAAATATCCATATCAACCGCAGTGCCCGAGATCGGTTTTGCATCGGCAAATTCGAACAACCAGTCATCGTCATCAGAGGCGCGCGCGAGATAGACGAGCTCTCCTGATAAGATCGAGAAATTATCAAACATGCGCGAAGTGAAAAAAATCCCTTCTCCCGCGTGTCTATCGGGCGCCGTCGTCAGCTTTCCCTTGCTGAGCTCAAGCAAGGCTTCGCGAGGATCCACAAGATTCAGGGCCGTTTTGATCTTTTCGAAAATCCCGACTCCATGATCACGAATCCGGATGCTAATGGTTGCGGCAGTGGTTTTCAGTCCTTCTTGCTCGCGCGTGCCGGCTATGAGGTGATCGGCTTCGATATCGCGGACAAACTGCTCGATGTCGCGAGGATGAAGACGCCATACCAC
>JACPOW010000076.1 GCA_016191335.1 Elusimicrobiota bacterium
GAAGGCGTCGAGATGTCGATGGCGGCGAGCTGGGCGCCGATCGAGACGAAAAGCCTGCTGCCGACGATCTCGACGGATTCGCCCGCGCCGCCGCTGTTGGCGGGGGTGAGCTGAAGGGCGGCCGCGCGGACCGGCTGGGCGGGATCGCGCAGGTCGTAAACGGAGAGCGTTTCACCTTCCGTGTAATAGGCGTAGCCGCCGCGCAGCCGGACGGACTTGCCGTTGCCTGGGCCCGTGAAGGTGGCGTTCTCGGAAGCCAGGACGAGGCCGGGGTTGGCGACGCGATCGGAGAAGGATCTGACGAGCTGGTTCGACGAGTTCCGGATCTCGACGGTGGCGGTCACTGGCTCGTCGGCGCGGTACTCGAACGTCAGCTCGTCCAGGTTCGGCGTGAAGGCGCCGGGGCGGGCGATCAGACCGGCAAGGCCCGGGGGTGTGCCCGTGGGGCCCGTGATGCCGAACAGGGAGGCGAGCAAGGACACCTCGACGGTGATCTCGTTGGCCGCCTCGTCGCGCGACAGGACGGGCACGGGGGTCCACTGCGAGCCGCTCCACTTGCGCAGGACGAGGCCGCTCTCGGCGAGGCCGAGGGTGTCCTCGATGCCGTCGTTGTTCTCGTCCAGCCAGCGCATCGTGAAGCGCGCGGGCGGGTCGAACGCGGTCCCCTCCGGCAGGACGTCGAACACCCCTCCCACCAGCGCCAGCTTCGCCGTCGTCAGCGCCGTCCGCGCGTCCAGGGGCAGGTCGGCGTAGGCGACCGCCGTTGCGGTCAAGGTCGAGGCCTGGGGCGCCTCGATGCGGATGGTGGTCGTCGTCAAGGCGAGACTGCCGAACGCGATCTCCTCGTAGGTGCGCGCGGTCGTCATGTTCGAGGCGGCGGAGAAGTTCCCCGCCTCGTCGGCGTAGCGCAGGGCGAAGGTGTAGGTCGCGCCGCGCTCGAGGCCCTCGATCGGCAGGGACCGCGCGGCTCCCGGCTCGGCGGCGGTGGCGATCAGGACCTGATGCTCCATGGACGCGTAGTCGGCCGTGGCCGACGAGTAGCGCAGGTCGAGCTGGCCGGTCGTGATCGCGCCGGTCGCGCCGTCGTCGCCGGGCGCGGTCCAGGTCAGGACGACGGCGGCGGCTGTCTGGGTCGAGCCCGCGACCGTCGCGACGAGCCCGGTCACCGCGCCCGGGGCGGTCGAATCGCCCTCGGCGGGAGCCGTCATGAACTGGCCGAGCGTCGCCACGGGGCTCATGACCAAGGTCTCGGTGTTGCGCGCCACGCCGAACACCGTGTAGGTCGTGCTCGGGGCCAGGCCCGCGAAGGTGAATTCGCGCTCGAAGCTGTCCTGATAAGGGCTCGAGGAGGCGGCGACGCTGCCGGCCGCCGTGGCGGCGAAGACCTGGTACTCGATGGGTAGGGCGTTGTTCCCCGCCTGCCAGGCGGCGTGGGCGCTGACCGAGCTGACCGCCGTCAGGACGAGGTCGCGCGGCGGGTAGGGCAAGGCGTAGGCCGTGGCGCCGTTGGAGATCTCGGATATCCCCCCGCCGGTGTCCTGCGTCCACAGCGACAGGTAGGTCGTCGCGTTGCCGACGAGACCGCCCAGCGCGTAGGACTCGGCGTCGCCGGGGTCGGTCGAGGTCGCGAAATTGACCTGGGCGAAGGCCGGAGCGAAAGGGGTGCTGAGGTCGATCTTGTTCTCGATCATGTACCGGCCGCCCAGGATGTGGCCGGTGTAGCCGTCCTCTCCCGGCGCCGACCACGTCAGGTTCACCGTGCCGCCCTCGGCGGCCGTCGCGGCGACCAGGTCGGTCACGGCACCGGGCGCGGCGTCCAGGGCGGTGGGGTCGAAATTGACGCTATAAGTAGAAGCGCCGGTGGTCAGGTCGAGTATGTTGAGCCGGTAGTGTACCGTCAGGTCGTCCTTGCGGAAGTGCTTCGAGATCCAGACGTTCTTGGCTCCCAGCGTGCGCCCGTCCGACGCCCGCGCTGACTGCAGGACCAGTCCGGGCGTCTTGTTGAACGGCACGGAGCTGTGCACCCAGATGTTCGAGCTGACGCCCTGCGCGAAAGTCATCGTCAAGGACGCGTTCGAGCCGCCCAAGGTCCCGCTGAGGGTCGAGGGAACCTCGATCACCGCCAACGGGGTGGGCTGGTCGGACTCCAGGATCAGCTCCGCGTTCGGCTGCTCGCCGGCGTCGAGCATGGCCTGCATCGCGCCGCGGTCCAGCGAGGCGTTCACGAGGAAGTCGGGCGTCACGTCGCGTCCCGGCAAGTCCACGAGAACGTCCCGCAGCAAGGTGTAGGTGGTCACGCTCTGTATCAGCGAGGTGAGCTGGCCGCCCAGCTCGGCGGCGTGGGTGAAGGTCGAGGTGAACTCGATGAACCGCCCGGACAGGCTCGTCGTCATGATCCACGACGCCTGGCCCACTCCCCCGGCGGCGACGTCGCCGAAGGGCACTAACAGAGTATCCGGGATCGTCGTTCCCCTCACCACGGTGCCGAGCAGTTTGAAGTCCACGGGCAGGGCCTGCTTGTTGTCGATGATCTTGGGCTGGGCGGACTCGATCTTGAAGTTCTTCGCCGTGCCGTAGCCGATATTGGTCACGCGCACCCCGAGCGGGAAGGGCTCGATCGGCTCGATGCCGGTTGTTAAGGGCTCGTCGCCGAACACCTCGTAAGGCAGAACGTACTCGAGCTTGAGCGAGGGCTGGGGGTAGACGGTGATGAAGTCGTCGAACGTGGTGACCGACTGGGCGGCGCCGGCGGAGGTTCCATTGATGGTCGCCTTGACCGAGTAGCGCTTGCCGCCGGGCAGCATGCCGCCCGCGCCGGTCGAGGGGATGATGAGCCAGCGGATCTCGGCCGTCGTGCTGGACTGGACGACGCCGGAGCCGTCGATGGCGTTCGTGTTGGTCAAGGTCGCGATCTTGATGAAGAAGACGTCGTCGGCGGGGTTGCCTTGCTCGTCCTTCACGAAGACGTTCACGCGCAGGTCGGTCAGGGGTGAATCGGGCAGGTTGTTGTTCACCTTCAGGCTGGCGTCGAAGGCTTCGCGCTCGAGGGTGGCCTCCTGCAATATCTCGAGCTTGACCTCGGCGCAGAAGGTGGTGAGCGCGCTCGCGACGGGCGCGGCGAGCCCTAGCGCGAGGATCGCGCCGAGCGTCGCGGCAAGCCGTCGGGAGAGGCTCTTCTTCATCAATTCATCTCAAGCGGGTACTTCTTCTTGGTCCAGCCCATGAGGCCGCCGGGCATTTCGTAGACCTTGTGGCCGTCCTCTAACAGCAGAACGGCGGCTTGACGGCTGCGGATCGAGGTGCGGTCGTAGACGAGGACGTCCCGGTCCTTCGGGAGGGCCGCCGCCTGGGTGGACATTCCTTCTAAAGGAAGGTTCTTGGCGCCTTTCAGGTGGCCCGCCGCGAATTCCGCCGCTGGGCGAACGTCGAGGACGGTCAGGTCGCCCTTCTCCAGGCGTTCTTTGACGGCCTCTAGGGGCAGGCGGCCGGGGCGGGGCTTGTCGGCCTGCTTCGGGATGACGACGGGGTAGCCTTTTTGGGCCCAGACGGCGAAGCCTTCGGCGAGGATGGAGACTTTGGGGTAGCCGAGGCCGGCGAGGCGTTCGGCGGCGCGGTCGCTCATGGGGCAGGGGTCTTCGGTGCAGTAGACGATGACGTGGTGTTCGCGGGGCCAGACGCCGGTGCCGATTTCGCCTTGGGGGACGTTGCGGGCGTTTTGGATGTGGCCTTTTGCGAAGTCGGAGGGCATGCGGACGTCGACGAGCTCGAAGGCGGCCTTGTTTAATTGCAAAGCCCGCAACTCGTCATGCCCTATGCGCGGGGTCGCCGCGTGCGCGGGTGCGCTCGTAATCCCAATCAATATTACCAGAGTTAATTTCATTTCTTCACCCGTTCAGCGTTTTTAATCCGCAGTTCGTCATGTTCTGGTTTTGTATGGAGACGTCAACCCAGGCGATCAAAACGGGCAGGGGCGTCCGGCGCGCGAAGTCCGCGCTTGGAGCCATGGCGATTCGGTCGAGCCAGTACAGTTTCCTCGTTTTCATAGCTGTCTCTGCCTTTCTCAATCCTTTTTTTCATGCACAAAACGGGTATCGCCGCCAATGTATTGGCGCTGGGACCAAAAACGACGCCTCGCAGCATAAGTGAGGATGCCTGGGGTGTCAAAGGAGTTGCTAAGCGCCCCATCACCATTTGTAATGCCTAACCCATTTTTCATGATGATAACGCCGTATCTTGAATCGTATTCCCATGTCCCGCTGCTTCTAAGAATTCGATTTTGGGAAACAATCTCAGCCTCTTGAGTGAATGTCCGATCTGCAGCCACGACAAAAGTATTCATTCCAAATGAATACTTCGCGACATATGTTCCTGGAATAGATTCTTCCGTTAGCGTCACGCGCCTTAATATCTGGTTTCCTGATTCCTCAAGTCCGCCCATTTTAAACCACACCACCACAATGACCACAATTAAAAGCCCGAATAGCACTAATCCTGATTTCTTCGGCATCTCTAGTCGCACTGTTTTTTTCCTGGTTTCTTGTCTGGAATTTTTTCCGTCCATTTGAACTCTTGATATATATTCCGCATTGGCCCAATTGAGAACGGGCTGTTGGGTACTGCATGGAAGAAGAAGGAATTCATTCCGGCGGTGTTCGGAATCGTATATGTAACTGTTCCATCGCCGTTGTTTATGGCCGAGGCATTCGCAAACCCGCCGACCTGAGCTGCCGTGCTCCCCCAGTCTGAAGTGCTCGAATTCGTCAAGTTGTCCGCCTGCGCCAGGAAAGAATCATATTCAATACCCTTCTTAGACGTATTTCCTCCAGCCATAAATTGTTGTCTGAGATAATTTGCCGCCGGGGAACGCATCATTTCCTGCGTTTCGACGCTATTCTGATCGTAGTATCGGTAACGCTTTCCCAATCCATATCTCCATTCAATAAAAAACCTGAGATTCGTCCATGGCGTTAATCCTAATGGGTCTGCAAGAAGAATCGGATTATTGTCCACATACACATACTGATTGATGCTGCTGATTGGATCTTCCTGTAGGAACCTCCCAATATCCTGATAGTAATGCCTCGCCCTATAGAAGTACAGCCCTGTTTCCGTGTCGTACTCGCGCGAGGTGTACATGAACGGGTTTCCCACTTGTGACTGTGCGTAGATGCCGCTTCCCGTATCCTTGACCAATGTTCGCCCGAACGCCTGGTACTCGTAGATTTCGACGGTATTTGCGCTTGAGTCCGTCAGCCCGTTGACGTTGCCTAAGGCGTCCGCGTGGTAGAAATAGTCAGTCATGTTTCGGCGAACAATCAGAGGGGAGTCGATGCCCGAACCGTGGGTGAACAGCGCGATTAAGTTGTTGTTGCCGTCTAATGTCGCCAAAACATCTTGGCCATCGTAGACATAGCGGGTTATGTTGCCGCCCGCGTTCTTCTCGACACGCCGCCCTGCCGGGTCGTACTTGTAACTCGCGATCGTGTAGGTTGAGGCATTGACCTGCACAAGCCGGTTGGCGCTGTCGTAGACGAAGGTCGTCGTGTGGCCGTTGCTTTGGTCCGTATTCGAGGCCATGTTGCCGTTGGCGTCGCTCGTATAAGTAAAGCTCGAGTCCGAGACGATGCGGTTGGCGTTGTTGTAGCTGTAGCCACTGCGCTCCACGTCGGCGGTGCGATTGCCTACGGCATCATAGCTGAAGGTCTCGGCCTTGACCGGTAGGCTCGACATGGCCGGGTGGTTTGCCCCAGTCAGGCGGTTTAGCTGGTCGTAGGCGTAAGTGTGGCTGCCGCTAGCGTCAGTCATACCAGTTCGGTTGCCCGAGGCGTCGTAGCTGTAGTTGTTGAAGGCGATGGCTGTTTGATCGGCCGTCTTCTGATGCAGCACCTGAGATATCTGCCCGGCCGCATCGTAGGCGTAGCTCGTCCTGGTGCCGTTGGGGTAGTTCATTTGGGTGCGGCGACCCAGGGCGTCGTAAGTGAAGGTAACAATCTGCCCGAAGGGATTGGTGATACGCGTGACCCGGTCGAGGCTGTCGTAGGTATAGTTGAAGATTCCCCACGGCGTGGCCATGCTCGTACGGTTGCCGTTTGCGTCGTAACCGTAGCCGATCACGGCGCTGTGCCCGTTGGGTAGAGTCTGCACGATCTCGGTCACGCGATCGACGGCGTCGTAGCTCAGCACCAGGATCGTGCCGTTGTAACCGGAGGCCGTGAGCATGCGGCCCACGGCGTCATAGGTCATGGTGATGTTCCCCTCGGGGACGGACATTTGGATCAGACGGTCGAGCGTATCGTAGGTGAAATTGATGATCTGGTTGTTGCGGGTAGTGACGCTTTCAGGCCTGCTCTTGTCGTCGTAGCTGATCGAGGCGGCCTGATTGAGCGCGTTGACCGCGCTGGTCACACGAGCATTGGCGTCGTAGTTGAGCGTCGTAATATGGTTTTTCGCGTCCTTGACCGTCTTAGGCAACCGCCCCTCGCGGCCGTCATCGTACGTCACGACCGTCACGCCATTCTCAGCGTCGGTCACCTGCGTGACATTGTCCACGGCGTCATAAGCCATCGAAGTCTGCTTGTTGGCGGGGTCCTTGAAAGCCGTGGCGCGGCTCAGGTTGTCCCGAGTGGTCGTCGCGGTCCTTCCCAGTGGGTCGGTGACGCTCGTCAGTGCCCCGTTGCTGTTGTACGCCATGCTCGTCACATTGCCGAGTGCGTCCTTCATTCCCACCACATGCCCGAACGAGTCATAGCTCATGCGCGTCGAGTTGTTCTGTGCGTCCGTTATCTGAATCAAATTGCGCTTATCGTCATACCCCATGCTCGTCAGATTGTTTTTCGCGTCATAGACGCTGGTCAGGAAGTTCCCCCTTTCGTACGTCATCATCCGCCTGTGACCCAGTGCGTCGGTGCGAGCCTGATTGGCAAGGCTGCCGTCCGCGTTGTAGTTGGTCTGAATCTGCGTCCTGCGCCCGAGAGGATCGGTTATCTCGCGCGGATTCAGCTCTTCGTCGTAGAGAATGGTTGTCACGTTATCGGCGGGATCGATGATCTTGCTGAAGCGCTTGAGCCCGTTGTTCTCGATGGTCTCGTACTTCGTCGTATGCCCCAGGGCGTCCGTGACCGTGGCGCTCGAGCCGAATGACGCATACTGAACCCGGTTGACGCCCCCGTCCTCATTGGTCTCGATGACCTTGCCCGAAGCGTCGTAGACGAAATTCGTATGACCGCCGTTAGGATAGGTGATCTGCGTCATCCGGTCCTGGGCGTCATAGGCGTAGGCCGTCTCATCGCCAATCGGGTCGCGCATCAAGATGCGGCGGCCCTGCGGATCGTACTCGAAGGCCGTGACGCGCCCCGCCCAGTCGGTGGCGCTGGTCAACCGGTCACCCGCGTAGGCGAGGTTGATGTAGCGGCCGTGGCTGTCCTCGATCCGGTCGACTCGCCCATCGTTGCTGCGCACATAACGGATAACGCTGCCGTTGCGGTCGGCGTACTGCGTCAGACGGTAGGCGCCAGTCGAGTTGTAGTATTCATAGGACTCCACCTCGCCCTGAGCCGTTGTGACAACGTAAGTCGGCGCCACCATGCCGCTGCCGCCGCATGAAGCAGGCCGAGGGTCCGGGCCGGGACAGATTGATAGATTTCCCCCGAGCACGACGCCTCCCGAGCCGCAACCCCCGCCGCTGCTCTCGGACCACTGGACGCCGTGATGCTCCCTGAAGCGGACCAAGCCGCTGCACGGCACCGGCGGGGAATCTTTGGGCTTGGATATGTTTCGGTCCACGTTCACCGGGCGGGCGAACAGCGGTCCGTCGCCGTTGAGCGGCTGGAGAAGGTCGCCGATCGGGGCGTAGACCGTGTTGCTGCCGTCCGGGCCCAGCACCCCATACGTGCCGTCGGGGTTGATCCGGATATCGTAGCCGAAGTCGGCGGCCCAGCCCACGCCGTATTCTCCGCCCGAGCCATTGCCCAGATAGCGGAAGTCGAGCCCGATGCCGGGAGAGCCGCAGTTTTTCTTGAAAGCGGATTTGACGAAGTTCACAGCTCCTCTGAGGATGTCCACCAAGGCACTGGGATTGAGCGGCGGCATCGAGAGGCCCTTGTGCCCGGTCTTCGGCCCAACGGAGCACTGCGAACCGCTCTGCACTCCCGGGGTCGCCGCCGCGATGGCGACAGCCGGAGCCGCGAATGAAACACCGCCTCCGCCGCCGCCGCCCCCGCCCCCTCCGCCGCCGCTGCAGTTCATGCCGTCCAAGTTGCCCAACAGGAAGCTCAACCCGGGATAAGACCGCTCCTCCTCGTTGCCCGCCGCGCACTCGCTCGTGCCCACGACCGTCGACTGAGCCCCCTCGCAGCTCGCATGGACGAGGTAGAGCTTGACCGGCACCACCACGGACTGCCCCGGCAGGATCTCCGGGATCTCCGTGAACGGCAAAGTGACCTGCACCGCCGCGGACCCCGCGAAGTTGACCTTGACCTTGGTCGCCTTGATGAGCCCCCGGTTCGTGATCGTGAACTGGCTATAAGCGGTCTGCCCGCCCACCATCTTGATGTCGATGAGCGGCGGATCCGTCACGAGCACCGGCGCCGGCACGTCGGTCTTGAAGGTCGCCTGAAGCGCGATCGTGTACTTGTCCTGGATCGTGGTCGGCGTGACTTTCCATTCGTAGGTGACGACCGACGTGACTAATATCGCCTCGACCACGTTGGAAACGCCCGGCTCGATGACGACGGTCCCCGACTTGGCCTGGAACCCCGACGACTCCGCCCGCCAAACGTAGTTGCCCGAGGGTATGTCGGAGAAGCTCGCCACGCCGTTGAGGTCGGCGGAGACCTTGAAGGTGATGCCCGAGACGTCGAGGCTGATGAGGGTGACGTCCGCGCCCGGTATGCCCTCGCCCTGACCTTGAGCGGTGCGCGGCTTGTCCGCGTTGATGACGCTGACCAAGGCCCCGCCCTTGCGCGTGGAGGTCACGGCCACCGAGCCCAGGATCGGCAGGGCCGGCATGTTGGCCGAGAGGACCTGGAGCAGCGGGTTGGGGTTGTAGGTCTGGTTCGGTTGGGAAATGGAAGGAGCGATGGCCAAGGTCACCGAGACGTTGCCCCCGGGCGGTATGTCGCCCAGATGAGGCGGGCCCTGTATGGTGACGAAGGAGAGCGACGGAGTGGAGAGCTCCAGGTCGCGCCAGGTGTCGAAGCCCTGGTTGCGCAGGACGATGGTCTGCAGGCGCGTCTCCCCGCCCAGGACGCCGACCAGGAACTGCTGCGGCTCGGCAGCGGGGATGACGACCGCGGGCGAGACGGAGGCGACGACGGGCATGGTGCGGAAGTAGCCGTGCTGCTCGGTCGCGATCACGTTGACCGTGCCGCTCGAGGCGGTGGGCGAGGCGGAGATGATGACCCCGATCGGCGTCTCGGCGCCCGCGGCGAGCGAGACCGGGACGTTGTCGAGGACGACGCTCAGGCCCGTGCCCGACTCGGTCGGGGTCGTGATCGCGATCCCGGTCAAAGCCTCGGAGCCTATGTTCTTGAGGATGGTCTCGAAGCGGAAGGAGCTGTTCTGGGCGAGGGCCACCTTATAGCTCGTGTAGTTGTAGCTGAAGCCCACGATGGTGAAGGTGGACTGAGCCGAGCCGGCGATGGCCGAGGGATGGAAGGCGGAGACGGAGTACAGGCCCGCCTCGTTGGGGAGCGGGTTGAAGACCGTGGTGAAGGCGCCGGAGCTGTTCGTGACCGCGGTGAGGCGCCGGTCGTAACCCTCGGAGAGGATGCGCACCGCGACCAAAGAGTTCGCGACGGTGGAGCCGGTCGCGTCGAAGGCCGTGCCGGACAAGGTCACGCTCGAGCCCTGGTCGTAGAAGGCGAATTGAGGAGCGACCAAAGCGCGGTACGGAAGCTGCTGGGTCACGGCCTGGGACACCGCGCTCGTGAAGCCGCGGCGCCCGGGGATGCGCACGAAGCCCAAGTCGTAGGTGGGCGTGCTCACCGCCGCCTCGATGGAGAGGCTGCCGGGAGCGGAGCCCGGCACGGGGACGAGCACCGGGTCGGTGAGCAAGGAGCCGCCCGGAGGCACGGTCACGAAGAATATCTGCCGCCCCGCGACCAAGGTGATCGCAGCACCCTCGGTCTGCTTGATCCCGGCCGAGGCGAGGACCGCGCCGTCGGTCGTGCGCAGGCGGACGGTCACGTCGTCGACCGCCGCCGTCGTGGAGTTCGCGATCTGCGCGGTCACGATGTCCATGGACGCCGAGCCGCGGTTGTAGAGGCGCACGCGCACGGGGCTCAAGCCCCCCGCCAGCAGGACGTCCGGCAGGGCCTCGATCAGCGGCTGGACCGGCTCGGCCGCGGTCACGGAGAACAGGCGGGTCAAGGAGACGGCGGAGCCCGGGTCGGTCGGAAGGGCGAGGGTCAGGCGCACCGCGGCGGAGGCCGCGAGGTCCACCGGAGTCGCCACCACGGCCGGCAAGGTCCCGGTCTGACCGGCGGGTACGGAGATGGAGTTCGCTGTCGCAGAGGCCGCGACCACTCCGCCCGCGATCACTTCCGCGAGAGCGGGCCCCACCGTCAACGATTGGGCCGAAGCGTTGACGGCCCTGAGCGTCAGAGCGTCGAAGAAGCCGCGCGTGAGCGTCGGCGCTGAGAGGCCCAAAGTCACGGCCGGGACCGTCGCGCGAGCCTTGGGGCCTTCCAAGCCGCGCGCGTCCACGGCGGAGACTTCGTAGATATGCGCCCCGCTGGTGAAGCTCACGTCCTCATAGGAGGCACCCGCGTGGAGGCTGGAGCTGATGCGGCTTCCGTCGCGATAGACGCGATAAGCGACGACGTCCGCCTCGGGGGCGGTCCAGGTCAGGGACGCCGCGTCCGCGATCTTGACGGCGAGCGAGAGAGGCGCCCCGGGGGCGGCGTCCACGGAGAAGGAGATCGTCTGCGACGCCACGTTGCCCGCCTCGTCCGTCGCGGAGAGAAGGAGGCGGTAGGCGCCGTCGCGGGAGATCAGGTCCCCGGAGCGGTACGCCACGGTGCTGCCCATAGTGTCGTTGACGAGGAGGAAGCTCGACGCGGCGAGGTGCAGGTCGGAGGCCGAGACCGTGAAGGAGGAGGCGCCGACGAGCAAGGCGCCCTCGGCCACGCCCGCCGAGAGGGCCGGGGCCGTCTTGTCCAGGGTGAAGGCCACAGTGACCGTCGCGCTGTGGCTCTCGAAGTCGGTCGCCGTGATCGAGAGCGCGTGCGCGCCCTCTCCGGAGACGGTCGAGCCGGAGGCGAAGGCCTGGCCGTCGAGCAAGGAGACGATCGAGGCGGGGTTCAGGTTCGCGTCGGTCACGGTGAAGGCGATCACGAGGTCCTGAGCCGACATCTGGCCGTTCTCCACGCCGACGATCTCGATCGTCGGCGCGGCCTGGTCGAAGTCCAAAGTCGCCGTGTTCGACGGGATGCTCTCGTTGCCGGCCGCGTCGCGGGCCGTGACCACGTAGCGGTAGGTCCCGTCGCCGGTCGGCGAGTCGATGAAGGGCGAGACCGCCGTGCGCGGCACGAGGCCGACCAAGGTCGTGATCGGGAAGGTGGCGCGGTACAGGCGGTAGTTGGCCGTGTCGGCGCCGCCCTGCGTCCAGGTGAGCTGGATCTGGCTGAAGCCGTTGAGGGAGGCGGCGAGGGACTGCGGCTCGACCGGCGGGATGGAGTCCGCGGTGCCGGAGACCGCGGCGTCCGCGCTCGCGTTGCCGGCCGCGTCGACGGCGGAGATGAGGTAGGCGTGCGGGCCGTCGGCGGCGAAGTCGGAGAAGGCGCCGGTGCGGTCCACCGCGGGAGCGACGGTCGTGATCTGGACGGCGTCGCGCAGGACGCGGTAGTGGACCGGCAGTTCGCCCGAGTTGCCGCTCCAGGAGAGGTTGATGACGCCGCCGGGGGCGGGGTTGGCGTGGGGCAGGATCGGCGGGTTGGGCGCCAGCGTGTCCACCACGAACGAGGTGGCGGCTCCGGTCAGGATGGAGGAGGCGTTGCCCAAGGCGTCGGTCGCGGAATAGGCGAAGAGCGCCGTGCCCTGAGGCGTATTGGCGGCGACCGTCAGTTCCGCGGTCCAGGTCCGGCCGTCGAGCGCTCCCGCTTCGCCGACGCTCAGCGCTTGAGCGGCGCCGCCGTTCGGCGTCCAGGACAAGGCCGGGGCGGAGGCGGCCGGCTCATCGAGCGTCAAGGTCACGCCCAGGGCCCCGGCGTTTATGGGAGACGCGCGCGAGAGCGCGACCTCGGCGACAGGGCCGCGCGTGTCGAGCGCCACGGTGGCGCCGGAGGTGAGGACCGTGCCCACGTTCGCGGCGAGGTCGCGTCCCTCGAAGGCGAAGCTCGCGACGCCCGGGTTCATCTCCCCCGTTACGGTCAAGGTTCCGCGCCACACCGTCCCCGTCACGCCGTCCAAGGTCTGGGCCGCGGGCGAGCCCTGGTAAGGGGTGAAGGTGAGCACCGGGACCGCGGAGAGCACCTCGCTGAGGGTCAAGGTGAACGGGTAAGCGCCGGGCCCGAGGACCGGCGCCGTCGTTAACGTCACGCGCGCGCTGGGCGCATTGCGGTCGACGAAGGCGTACGGAGCGTCCGACAAGAGGCTTTCGTTGGCCGCGCCGTCGAGCGCGGTCACCGCGTAGAAGTACAGGTCGTCGGCCGGGGGCGTGTCCGTGAACTCGAGCGCCGTGATCCCGTTGCCCACGAGGAAGGCGTAGCCCGGCGCGGCGTCGCCGGGGATCAGGTCGAGGTCGTCGGTGGAGCGGTAGACGCGGTAGGAGGCCGCGGCCTTGCCGGGTCCCGCCTGCCAGGCGATCTTGGCCCGTCCGCCGGAGAGCAAGGCCGTCTGGACCAGGATCGGAGGGTTCGGAGCCGTCGTGGTATAGGTCAGATGAACGGGCGCCGACGGGCCGCTGAAGCCGCGCGGCTCGAAGGCGAGGGCGGTCAAGGTCAGCTCCCCCTCCGCGGGAAGCAGGACGAAGGCGCCCCAATACCCCGAGCCTCCGACCTGGACCGAGGCGAGGTCCACGCCGCCGATCTGGAGCTGGACGGTCGTCCCGACGGGTGCGGTGCCGGTGACGGTCACGGTCGCGGAGTTGGTGACGAAGCCGTCCGCCGGGGAGGAGATGACGGGCGCGGCGGGCGGGGCGTAGTTCACGGTGACGGCGCGCGCCACGGTCGCCGAGGACCCGAAGGCGTCGAACGCCGTCGCGCTGACGGTCCGCGCGCCGTCGACGACGCCGACGAGGTTCCAGAGGACCTCGAACGGGGCCTGGGTGGACGACGCGAACAGGGAGCCGTCCACGCGGTAGTCGACGCGGACGACGCCGGTGTTGTCCGTGACCGACGGCGTCAGGTAGCGCGGGCGGGAGACTATCGCGCCCTCGTTCAGGTCGAAGGCGGAGATCACGGGCGGGACGGGGTCGAAGAGGAAGGTGTTCGACGCGTAGGAGCGGTTGTCGACGGCGTCCTCCGCGTAGACGCGGTAGTAGGCCGCGCCGGCGCCGACCGGGACGGTGACGGTCACGGTCGAGCCCGGGGCCTGGGCGGCGACGACCGTCGTCGAGGCGTCCGCGCCGAACAGGCCGCTCGGGGAGCTCACGAGAAGCTGACGCGCGACGCCGGAGAAGTCGTCGCTCGGGGCGGTCCAGGCCAGGTCCAACTCGCCCGCCTGGGGCCGGTAGTCCGTGAAGCGCAGGTCGGCGATCGCGGACGGCGGCGTCAGGTCGTAGGGCGCCGTCGTGAAAACGTAGGCGCTGAGCAGGCCGGAGCCGTGAGCGGCGCGCACGCGGTAGTGGTAGTCGCCGGCGACGCCCGGGAAGTCGATGTAGGCGGTCGTGGGCGTGGAGGCGATGACGACGTACTCGCCGTCGGCGGCGGTGGCGCGCTCGACGCGGTAGTCGAGGGCGGGCGTGGCCCCGGCGGAGGCGCCCCACGTCAGCTCGACGAGGCCGGTCTGGCGGTCGACGGCGGCGGAGACGGCGCCGGGCGCCGCGGGCGGCTCGGCGAAGGAGGCGACGCGCAGGGGGGCCGAGGCGGAGCTCTCTCCCCGGGCCTCGAACGCGACGGCGGTCAGGAGGTAGTCCCCCCGGCCGGGGAAGGCGGCCTCGGGCAGGCTCCACTGGCCGATCACGTCGACGGCCGAGGCGCCGAGGAAGGCGGCGTCGGCGTAGACGCTGACCCCGGTGAGCAGCGGGGCGTAGCCCTGGACCGTGAAGGTCGTCGCGAGCGTCGAGAAGCCGTCGGACGGGACGAAGACCGTGGGCGGGACCGGCGTCGAGTAGGCGACGGTGACCGAGCGGGAGATCGACGTCTGGTTGCCGTCGTCGTCCGTGGCGACGGCGGCGAGCGTATGGGGACCGTCGGTCTCGCTCCGGACGTCCCAGAAGAACTGATGGCTGACGGTCGTCGTCGCGCGCGCGATGCCGTCCACCTCGAAGCGCACGGATGCGGAGGTGAAGTCGTCGGAGGCGTTGGTGATGACCGTGTACGGGCGCGACAAGGTCTCGCCCTCCGCGGGCTGGACGAAGGACACCGAGGGCGGCGTCGCGTCGAAGCGGACGGACTGGACGCCCGAGAGCGGGCTCTCCCCGCCGAGCTCGCCGAGGGAGGAGACGGTGTAGAAGTAGAACGCCGAGGCGCCGGGGAAGTCCGCGTAGGCCGTGTCCGTCGTGCCGCCGAGAAGGGCCAGGTTTCCAACCTCGGTGCCGCGGTAGACGCGGTAGGAGGCCGGGGCCGGCTCCGGCGCGGTCCAGGACAAAGTCACCTTCGCCTCGGCGCGGCTGAACAGCGCCGTCACGTTGAAAGGAGGCTGCAGCGCGCCGCTCGAGGTGCGCGTCGAGCCGGACGGGGAGAAGTCGGAGAGCGTGAGCCCCAGGTTGTAGGCGCGCACGCGCGCGGTGTAGTCGGTGCCGGGGGCCAGGCCCATGGCCGTGTAGGTCGAGCCGCGGTGATAGAAGCCGACGGGCAGCGGCGTGCTGACGTGGGAGGCGAAGCCGTCGGTCGACAGCGACAGCTCGTAGCTCGCGTCGGGGCCGTTGCCGCCGTCCGTCCAGGACCAGGTCACGCTGGTCTCGAACACCTCCGCGGCGGCGACCGCGCCGGGGACGGCGGGGTCCGCCGCGGACCAGGCGCAGCTGTACTCGCCCGCGATCAGCAGGTTGACGCCGGCCACGCACAGGAACCGGCTTCCCGCCGGCGTCAGCCCCGCGTCTATGTAGGAAGTCGTGTTGACGGAGGCGAAAGGCGGGGTGTCGGTGGAGGTCGCCAGGAAGTAGGCGGTGGCGCCTTGCGCGGCGTTCCAGGACCACGCGATCGAGGACACGCCGAGGGCCTGGCCCGCGAAGCCGGAGGGCGGCGGCGGGCCGACATTGCCGGTCGGGCCGTCCCAGGTGAACGTCGTCTCGGCCGGGGCGGCTTCGTGGCCGACGAAGTCGCCGGTGAGCGCCAGGATCCGGTAATGATGGCCCTGCACCAGCCGCTCGTCGAGGCGGCCGAAGTTCCCGTCGTTGACGCTCGAGATGCGCACCGACCACACGAGGTCGCTCGGGATCCCCATGAACTCCGAGTACGCGAACTCGGGGGCGACCGCGGCCGTGGTCCAGCCCGGCAAAGAGGAGTCCCACCACAGGCCAGCGTCGGTGTCCTGGAAGGCCAGCTTGACGTCCTGATTGACGCCGTTGGCGTCCGACGCGGAGCCCTCGACGGCCGGCAGGGCGGCGATGGTGGAGCCCGCGACGGGGAAGGACACCCCGACGGCCGGGGCGACGGTGTCGAGGCCGATCGTGAAGTCGATGCCGGAGGCGGACGCGCCCGGGGCCAAGGAGACCGGCGCGAAGGCGTGATAGAAGCCGATCGGCGTCGAGGGGTCGATGGAGTCCGGGTCCTCTCCGAGGAAGGCGCCGATCGCGTAGTCGCCGGGGGTCTCGATGGCGACGGAGAAGGGCACCGACGCGCCGCCGGTCGAAGGGACGGCGACGAGGAAGGTCGCCGCGTTGAAGCCGTCCGCCGAGGCGACGATGGTCACGGTCGAGCCGAAGGGCGCACCCCCCTCGACGACCACGGAGCCCTCGAGCGTCCCTTCCGAGAGCACGGCGCAGGAGGGAAGGCCGTCGGAGCCGGGGACGGACTGCGCGCCGACGAAGGCGCCCGGCGTCGAGCCGTACACGACCCAGGGCGCGTCGCCCGCGTCGAGCGCGATGCCGGTCATGTTGAGGGACTCGTCGGTGCGGGGGTAGCCCGGCTCGAGCCCTCCGAAGCGGTCGTAGGACCAGACCGCCGCCGTGTCAGAGGAGCGGCCCAGGACCCAGGGGCTCCCGTCGGAGGCCAACGCGATGCTCCGTCCGTTCGAGGCGGTCTCCGCGGTGTTGTGCCAGTAGCGCTGGAGCTCGACGGTCCCGTTCATGTCGAAGCGGAACAGGGCCTGCTGCCGCTGGTCTCCGCAACCGGGGAACAATTGGGAGGCCGTGACCCAGACCTTGTCCCCCGCCGCGATCACGATGCCCGGCTCGATCTCGTCGAGCGTCGCGTACGCCGACCCGCGATACACCGGGAAGCCGTTCCGCGGGTTCCCGTCCTGGTCGTAGCGCCACAGCGCCAGGTCGTACGCCGTCGCGCCCGGGGCCAGGCTGACGCCCGCCGACCAGACGTCGCCGGAGGAGTCCACCGCGACGGAGAGGGCGCCGTCGAGCACGCCCTCCGCGCGGCGCTGGTATTTAGGGAAGCCGGACGACATGGAGCCGTCCGGCTCGAAGCGCCAGAGGGCGAAGCGGATGCTGCCCGTCGAGTCGATCACCTGGGGCGCCGTGACCCAGGCGCGGCTGGAGCCGTCCACCGCGACGCCGCCCGAGTAGATGTCGTGGTCGCCGTACACCGCCGCCGAGCTGATCAAGGTGAGCCCGTCGGCGGAGACGTGCCAGACGCCGAACCCGGCGGGGCCGCCGTCGCTGGCGCCGCCGCTCACCCAGGCGTCGCCGTCCGGGCCGGAGGCGATGGCGAAGCTCGCGTCCTGCGCGGCGCTGGACAAGGAGACCTCTCCGGCCAGGGAGCCGCCGGAGTCGAAGCGGCGCAGCGTGAACGAGCCGGCCGCGTCCGAGACGACGACCCACTGCCGTCCCGACGCGTCGCGGTGGAAGGCGTGGGAGCCGTTCTGCGCGCGCGCGGGCGCGGCGAGGAGGAGCAGAGCCGCGGCCGCCGGGAGGATCAGGGACGCGAAAAAAGCCGGGACCCTCCCTCTCGGGGGGCGCTCGGCGCGGACGGCGGGCACGGCAAACGGCATCCTCGGCGTGATACTGTTTCTCGGCGATTAGAAACTTGCGACAGGTATAGCCTACCGGATGAAACTAACGGGAATCTAACGGAGTGACGGAAATGCGACGGTTTTACGACGGAAGGATGACCGAGGGATGTGACCGTTCGGGCCTTGACAGTCTTTTTACGGGAGGAGCCGGTAGCCGCAGCCGCGGATCGTTTCCAGGCAGGCCGCGCGGGCGCCGAGCTTGCGTCGCAAAGTGGAGAGGCGGGTCTCGAGCGTGTTGGGCGAGTGCCCATTCTCCCCCCACACCGTTTCATGGAGGTACGCCGCGCTGTGGACGACTCCGGGGCGGCGCAGGAAGATCATGAGGATCTCCGCTTCCTTCGGCTCCAGGTGCTCGACGCGCCCGTCCACCAGGAGGCGGCCGTCGACGGGATCGAACTGGAAACCGGGGCCGCTGACCAGCGGAGACCTCTCGGGCGCGCGGTTGAGGCGCAGGACGGCGAAGAGCCGCGCGTGGAACAGCTCCGCGGTGCAGGGCTTGGACAGGTAGTCGTCGGCGCCTCGCTCCAGGCCGGCGATGACCTCGCGCTCGGCCTTGCGGCCGCTGAGGACGAGGACGGGCAGGTCCCGGGTCTCCTTATTAGAGCGGATGGCGCGCAGGAGGTCCAGGCCGTCGCCGTCCCCGAGGGTCCGGTCGAGGAGCACGGCGTCGAAGCGCGCGCGAGCGAGCTCCCGGCGAGCGGCGGCCAGGGAGTGAGCGGCGACGGAGTCGAAGGCCGGCTCGCGGATGTCGCGCAGCCAGAGGCGGATGAGATCCGCGTTCAGGCGGTCGTCTTCGACGACGAGGACGTTAAGCCGGGGAGGGGGCGGCACGTCCTGAGTGTATGTCTCTCCCCTCCGGGTGTCAATCCCAGAAACGATGCAAAGAACGCATACGGATGGTAATGATGAAGATTACTCGCCGGCGCCGGTCTTTGAAGAGGCGAGCGTGTTCCGCCAAGGCCCCGCGTTCACGACCTCCTTGAACCCGTTCCTCGCGAGGACGGAGGCCGCCATCGCGCTGCGCGCGCCGGACGCGCAGCAGACGATCACCGGCTTGGACGGGTCGAGCTCCTTGACGCGCGACTCCAGGGAGCCCAAGGGGATGTTGAGGCTGCCCGGGCGCGCGCCCGCGGCGTACTCCTCCGGGCCGCGCACGTCGACGACCACGGCGCCGCGGCGCAGCAGCTCGGGAAGGCGCGCCTTCGCCGCCCGGAACCTGAGGAAGCGCCAGCCGAACCACGCCGCGATCGCGGCCGGCACGACGAACGGCTCCAGGGACGACGCGTCCATCAGGACGCCTCGGTCACGATCTCGAAGGCGGGCGGGTTCATGATGTGCTTCTTGGCCGTGCACAGGTTCGCCGTCGAGATGACGCTGTCCCGGTACTTCTCCGGGAAGCCCTTCGGCAGGCGGATCTTGAGGACGATCTTGGAGACGCGATGCTCGGCGTCGTCCCACACGGCGGTCTGCGTGAGTTCCAGGCCCTCGGTCGGCAGGTCGCGCTTGCGGCAGAAGCTCAGGACGAAGATGCCCGCGCAGGTCCCGAGCGAGGCGAGGAACAGCTCGAAGGGCGCGGGCGCGGTCCCGTCGCCGCCGGCCTCCTTGGGCTGGTCGGTGACGACGGTGAAGCCGTCGAACTCGGCGGTCACCTTCTTGTTGCCCGGAAAGCGGATCTTCATCTCCATGGTTTTCTCCCCTTCATTGAGATGCTCGGGGACGGGAAAGGATTCGCCGGTCCGGCCGGTTCTCGACGCAGGGTCAAGCAACGGAACGGCCGCGCCCCTTGACCCCCGTCGGGGCCGGGGCTATCCTTGACCCATGAACAAAGCCCTCTTTTTCCTGGCCGCCTTGCTGGCCGTCGCCGCTCCCGCGCTCCGCGCCGAGGACGACGACGCGGACGAGGCGCCGGCGGCGGAGCAGGAGACCGAGGCCGCGCCGGCCGCCGCCGCGGCGCCCGCGGCCGAGGGCCAGGCCCTCGGCGGCACGGGGCTGCGCCGTCAGAAGCCGTATAAACCGGGCCAGCGCAAGACGGCCTCGCCGGCGGAGAGCGTCGGCCAAGGCGCGTCCGGGGCGGAGGACGGGGAAGAGGCGGAGGAGCCCGTGCGACGGCGTCAGGAGACGCGGACGCCCGTCTTCGGCGGCGCGAGCGGTGCCGGCGGGGAAGCCTCCGGCGGTCCCGCGCCGGCGGGCATCACCGTGTACCAAGCCCTCAATTATCCGACCTTCGATCCCATCCCGCACAAGGGCGCCCATCCGCACTTCGTCTTCAGGTCGATCGGGGAAGCCGTCTCGATCCGCTTCACCGGGACCGCCGGCGGAGGCTGGAACGTCAGCTCGGGCACGGACGGCCACGACTGCAACGCGCATCTGTGGATCTCCGCGAGCCCCGGAGGCAAGCCCGTCGGGCCGGCCTGCGACGATGATTCTGCCCCCGGCTCCCCGGCGCAGAACTACGTCACCGTGGACTTCGTCTCGGCCGCCCCGAGGTCCGCGTGCCCGCTGAAGGCGGGCCGATACTACTTCGTCAACATGATGGTGAAGTCCAAGTGGGGCCACTGCTCCTTGTATCTCGACCCGATGGGCAGCGTGCGCTAGGCCAGGCGGCCGATCTCGCCGCGAAGCGACCACAGCACCGCGGACTGGACGCCGAACACCGCGACCATCAGGGCGGTGAAAGGGCCCAGTCTCTCGGCATGGATGAGCAGCGGAAAGGCCGCGGCGGCGCCGAGGATCCGTCCGCCCTGCATCAGGCCGATCCCCAGGGAGTAATAGAAGCCCGCCTTCCCCCCGGCCGGGGTCAGGCGCATCAGGGTGAACTGCGCCGTCGAGCCCACCATGAGCTCCCCCAAGGTGATGAGGAGCATCCCGCCGAACACCCAGAGCTGGGACGCCATGCCCCAGCCCGCGAGCAGGATGCCGAGCACGGTCAGCAGCATCCCGCCGGCGATGGTGATCCAGGGCCGGCGGAACAGCCGCGTCGCCTGCACGGCGAAGGCGGCGCACAGGACGGTGTTGAGGATCATCATCGTCGAGAAGCGGTGCAGGCCCTCCCCGGGGTGGAGGACCTCCAGGCGCCCGGCCCCGCCTTCCATGAACAGCTCGTAGAAGAAGGACCAGCCCATCAGGACGAGCGCGCAGCGGAAGAAGGCCCAGCGGGAGGAGGAGCCTCCGGCGCTCTCCCCGCTCAGGCTCCCGCCGTCCCGGGGCGCCCCCTCCCTGCGGGGAAGGATGCTCCGGCCGATGAAGAACGCGGTCAGAGAGGTCGCGGCGTCGAACAGGAACAGCGGCAGCAGGCCGAGGCGCGCGCCGAGGGCCGCCACCGAGAAGCTGAACACCTGGGCGAAGTTGTTGACCATGCGCATCCAGCCCAGCGCCTCCTTCTGATGGCCGCGCTCGACCTGATCCATCAGCAGCAGGCGCTGGACCACGTTCATCAGCGCCTCGGAGAACTGCGCGAGCATGCCGAAGAGGAGGATCAGCGCGGTCGAGGAGGCGAACGGGAGGGCTCCGAGGCCGGCGGCGGACAGGAGCAAAGCGGCGAGCACGAGGGTCCGCGAGCTGAAGCGGTCGGTGAGCGCGCCGCCCGCGAGCGTCCCGGCGAGCATCGTGCCCTTGAGCATGGAGAGCACGAAGGAGCCCTCCCCCGTCGACACCCCGCGCTCGACGAGGAGGATCGCGATCAGGCTGAGGCCGATGGAGCCGACCTTGTTGGTGAAGGTCGTCAGCAGGACGGGGCGGCTCTGGCGGAAGGCGGGCGAGTCGGTGATCAGAACTTGAAGCTGGCGCCGAAGTTGAAGTACTTCGTGTCGGGCGAGCCCTTCTGGCGGACCACCTCGTAGCCGAGGTCCAGCCCGAAGCCGCCGAACTTCATCGCCGCGCCGGCGCTCGCCGCCGCGGAGGCGGGCTGAGGCTGGATCTCGTAGCGGGTCGTGGTCAACGAGGCGTAAGGGCTGAACGCGAGCCAGCGCGAGTAGTCGAGCCGGACGGTGCCGCTGCGGGACGGGAAGCCGTTGACGAGCGACGCGGTCTCCGCCAGGCGCGGGCGGCGGCGGGCGGCCGCGGGCAGGTCGTTGAAGTCCTGGTCGTAGAGCGAGCGCGAGGCGTCCACGGACAGCGTCAGGTCCCAGGCCGTGGCGGACGCGGTGACGCCGAGGTCGTTCTGGTTGATGATGACGTCGCGCGCCGTCGGCAGGGCCGGCGTGGCGGGGACGATCTGCGAGTGGCGGGTCTGCGACCAGAAGGCGCCCAGCTCGAGCTCCTCGAGCCCCGTGGGCTCGTCGGAGTCGTCCAGGAGGAAGGTCCAGCTCGCGTCGGCGCCGAAGCTGCGGTTGGCGTAGGAATCGTTGCGCGGCGTGACCGAGAACGAGAGCCCGGCGGCGAGGTTCTCCCCCTGATAGGACGCCCGCAGGCCGGCGGTGCGCGTCGTGCCCGTCGAGCCGTCGTAGCGGTAGTCGGAGTAGCTGCCTTTGATCTTCCAGGCGTCGCCGTACTGGAGCGAGGCGCCCCGGCCCAGGTAGCCCCCCGTGCCGACGGTGCCGCGCGCGGCGGCCTTCACCCCGACGGGCCGGGCGTCCCCCTCCTCGGCGCGGACGGGGCCGGCGAAGGACATCAGGACGCACGCAAGGACGGGTAGGTAGCCTCTCATTGTGAGGCTATGTTAGCAAAGTTGCCGTTTCTTAGACGAACATCGCCACGAAGGCGTTGAGGCGGCGGGCGACGTCGAGCAGCAGGCCGTGGAGCTGGAGCGGCTCCGCGTAGACCTCGACGTGGCGGACCATGTCCACCGTCGCGATCGGGATGGTGAAGCAGAAGGTCGAGCCCGAGCCCTTCCAGGACTCGGCCCAGATGCGGCCGCCGTGGAGCTCGACCATCGCGCGGGCCAGGGTCAGGCCGAGGCCGGTGCCCGCGGCCTTGCGCTGGGCCGAGCCGCTGGCCTGCTCGAACATGCCGAAGATCTTCTCGAGCTCGTCGTGGGCGATGCCGCAGCCCGTGTCCTTGACCTTGAAGAGCAAGGTCCCGGCGTGCTCGTACTTCCCCTCGGAGACCGTGATCGTCACCGTGCCGCGCGACGGCGTGAACTTGATCGCGTTGGAGATCAGGTTCATCAGGACCTGGACGACGCGGCGGCTCTCCGCGGCGCAGCGCGGCAGGAGCGGCGCGAAGTCCTTGTTGATCTTCACGCCCTTGGCGGTGGCCATGGCGCGAAGGCTGTCGGCGGCGTCGTCGACGAGGGTGCGGGCGTCACAGGGTTCCTTGACGATCGCGAGCTTGCCGGCCGCGATCTTGCTGTAATCCATGATGTCGTTCACGAGACCTTCGAGCCGCATCGTGTTGCGGATCGCCAAGGAAAGCATCTGCTTCTCGTCGCCCTGGAGGCGGCTCTCGATCTGCTCCGACAGGATCTCGAGGCCGAGGCGGATGGAGGTGACCGGCGCGCGGAGCTCGTGGGCCAGATAGGCGGCCTGGACCTTCGAGTCGGGGCGGCGGAGGGCCGTGGGGGCCTGCGCCTTGGCGGCGGGCTTCGCGGGCGCCAGCTCGAAAGCCGGGGCCTCGCGGATGACCATGTCCTCCCACTGCGGCTGTGTCGCGTCCATGACGATTATATAACCCTATCGTGTTACGCCGTTATTACGAGTAAACTTACATCCGGGGTATGCAACTTTTCGACCCCCTCGATCGTATGATAGGTGGGATGACCGACATCGACTGGGACGCTTTGATCGACGCGACCGCCGCCAAGGCGTACCGTTTCGCCTTGGGGCTGTGCGGCAACGAGGAGGACGCCAAGGAGCTGGTGCAGGAGGCCTACGCCAAGGCCATGGACCGCATCGGCACCCACGACGCCTCCCAGCCGTTCGAGGCCTGGTTTTTGACCGTTTTAAAGCACCTTTACCTGGACGGGGCCCGGAGATACGAGAAACGATACGGCCAGTCCCTGGACCACCCGATCGACGAGACCGGCCTGACGGTGGCCGACGCGGTGGCCGATGTCCGGGAGATGTCCCTGCTCGAACGCCTGGAGCGGCAGGAGAACTCGAAGCTGGTCCGCCGGGCGATGCGGGCGCTCACGCCGGACGCCCGGGCGGTGCTGATGATGATCGATCTGGAAGGGCTCGGCTACGAACAGGCGGCCGCGGTGATGGGCTGCCCGTTGAACACTTTGCGCTCGCGCATCGTGCGCGCTCGCACGGCGCTGAAGGAACGACTGCTGGCCCTGGAGGTCACTTTATGAACGAAGACGACGAAGCCCGCCTCTCGAAGGCGGCGATGAAGTCCCTGCGAGTCCCCGCCCCGGAGAGCCTCACGGCGGACCTCAAGCGTCTGGCCCGGAACCGGAAGCCGGCGCCCTCGATCTGGGAGGGTTTGCGGGAGGCGATGAGCGGCGGCGCCTGGGCGTACGGGGCGGGCGCGGCGTTCGCCGCGGCCGCGGTCGGCGCCTTCATCCTCAGGGCGGTCCCGGAGCGCGAGGGCGCCCCGGCGGTCGCGGAACGGCCGGTCCGGGCGATCGAGGGCGCGGCCCCTCAGGCCCTCGCGGACCTGTGGTCGGACGACGACGGAGGCGACGATGACGAGATATAAGCTGGCGGCCCTGCTCGTCCTGGCGGCTCTCCCCCTTCAGGCGAAGCCGCGCGCGCCGCGGCCCGGCGCCGACGAGCTGCTGCTGAGGGCCCTGTCCGGGCCCGCGACCGGATATTCCGCCGTGCAACGGGTGCAGGTGTTCATCCCCGGCAAGAAGCCGAAGGCGCTCAAGGTCAACGTGACCGCGCAGCCTTGGGGGCAGGTCCGTCGCGAGGTCCTGCCGCCCAAGAAGAAGGCGGCGCCCCTCGTCGAGGTCCGCGACCCGGAGAAGCCCGAGGCGGGGCTGGCCCGCCTCCGCGCGCTCTATGAGATCTCGGTGTCCACCGGCGGGGTCGTGGCCAAGCGCAAGACGTGGAAGCTCGAGCTGCGGCTGAAGTCCGGGGTCCTGCGCCGCGCGCTGTGGGTGGACCGCGACAGCGGCCTGCTGATGAAGCGCGAGACGTATCGCGACGACGGGTCTCTTCGCCGAAGGGAGCGGATCGTGAAGCTCGAGCTTCCCGCCCCGGTCCAGGCCTCGTTCAAGACCGCGCCCGTCTCCGGGCCGTGGGCGCCGGACGGGTTCGTGTTCGTCGGCGAGAGCGGCGGGGCGCGGCGCTGGTCGAACGGCCTGGAGAGCTACGAGGTCCGGACCGTCGGCGGGAAGCCCGTCGTGAGCGGCGACCTGGCCGAGGACGACGCGGCGCGCGTCCTCGAGACGGCGGGACGGTGAGCCTCATGGACACCGAGCGTCCGCGCGAGAAGCTGGCGCGCCGCGGGCCCGAGGCCCTGACCGACGCCGAGCTGGTGTCCGTGATCCTGAGCGTGACCGCGCGCCGGGCCGAGTCGATCGTGAAGGAAGGCGGCGGCCGCGGCCGGGAGGCGGCGCTCGAGGAGTACGCCAAGCGCCGGCGGGCCTTCGACCCTCGCCCCGTCGTGGACGGCGCGCGCGCGGCCGCGGGGCTCGTGCCGTCCGAGGCGCGCTGCGCCCGCAAGGAGCACTTCCTCGTCCTGTGCCTCAACGCCCGCCGCCAGCTCCTGCGCATCGAGACGGTGTCGGTGGGGACCTTGTCGGCGAGCCTCGTCCATCCGCGCGAGGTGTTCGCCCCCGCCATCTCCCACGGGGCCGCGGCCGTCGTCGCCGTCCACAACCACCCGTCCGGCGACCCGTCCCCCTCGGCGGAGGACCGGGAGGCGACGCGCCGGCTCCAGCGCGCGGGCGAATTGCTCGGCATACCGCTGGCCGACCACGTGATCGTGTCGGAGTCTTCGTTCTTCAGCTTCCGCGAGAGCGGGCTTCTGTGACTGTTTCCGGAAACAGTCAACTATTCATAATCACTCTTCCCGGGAAGAGTGATTATCAGTAGTGGATCCCCGGTAATAGCTAAAATCAATCATGCTTCCCGTTCTGATGTTGTTCCTCATCCCCGTCGGCGGCGGCATCCCCGCCGGCGTGCTCCTGGCCAGCCGCACGGGCGTCCCCTGGCCGGCGGCCGCGGGGCTTTACTTCGTCTCCGACCTCATCCTGGCGGTCGTCTTCGAGCCGGTCCTCCGCCTCCTCGTCGCGCTGGGCCGGAAGGTCCCCGTCCTCGCGCGCGTCAGCGCGGCGATGAAGGCCTCGATGGAGCGCACCGCGGCCCACTACGGCGGCGTGAGCGCCGGGCCGTTCACGCTCGTAATGATCGCCTTCGGCGTGGACCCGATGACCGGGCGCGCCGCGGCCATGGCCGCCGGGCACGGGTTCGTCGCGGGCTGGGCGATCGCGATCGCGGGCGACATGATGTACTACGCCGTGATCGCCTACTCCACCTTGAAGCTGAGCTCGTACTTCAAGGACCCGAACACCGCGATGTGGATCGTCCTCGGCGGGATGATCGTCGTGCCCGTTTTGGTCCGCCGCCTGAAAGTGGCATACTCCAAGAAGCGATGAACTTTCCCCGGCTCGCCGTCCTCGCCGCCGCCGTCCTCCTCGCGGGCTGCGACACCTATCACTACCTGGCCGGGACCCTCCAGGAGGACGCGCGGCGCCCTGTCCAGGCCGTGAAGCAGTACGAGAAGTTCCTGGCCTCCCGCCCCACGGACCCGCGCGCCTGCGAGGTGCGCCTGCGCGCCGCCGAGCTGTACCGCACCGTGTTCGGCCGCTGCGCCGAGGCCCGCGCCCATTACGAGGCGGCGGCGCGCGATTTCCCGCGGGTCGCGGCCTGCCTCGAGCGCGCCAAGACCGGCCTCCTGCGCTGCCCGGACTACTTCCCCACCGACACCGGCCGGACCTGGGTGTACGTGGACAGCGCCAGCCGCGGCAAGGCGATGCGCCTCGAATGGGAGGCCCGCGCCTCCTCGGGCACCGTCGGCTCGATCTCCTCGGCGCTGTACGCCGGCGACAAGCGCATCCAGGTGAAGACGGAGTATTACCAGAAGGCCGACTGGGCCGTCTGGCGCGTGGACAAGGACGGCCGCGAGGCGCTCATCCGCTACCCCTACAACGAGGCGATGGCCTGGAGCGCCAAGCGCGGGAAGTCGAAGGTCGAGTACCTCGTCGTCTCGGCCTCGACCACGGTCACGGCCGCGGCCGGGACCTTCACCGGCTGCCTCAAGATACGCGAGAAGGACAGCGCCTTCAAGGGCTCCTGGCGCTACGACTATTACTGCCCCGGCGTCGGCCGCGTGAAGACCACGATCGGCGGCCCCGGCTTCGAGAACCCGAACACCGAGCTCAGCCGCTACGACGGGGATTTGGTAAAATAGAGCCGGTGAACCTCCCCCGGCCCCTGTCGCACTCTTCCATCACGCTCTATGGCGAGTGCCCGCAGAAGTTCAAGTTCAAGTACGTCGACAAGATCCCGGAGAAGCCCAAGCACTTCTTCTCGTACGGGCAGAGCGTCCACCTCGCGCTCGAATTCTTCTACGGGTCCAAGGAGCCGAAGGCGCCCTCCCTGGAAGACCTGCTGAAGCACTTCCGCGAGATCTGGGTGAAGACCGGGTATCGCGACGAGAACCACGAGGCCGAGCTGTTCGAGGAAGGCCGTCAGCTCCTGACGCGCTTCTACGACAAGCACGCCAAGTCCTATCACGTGCCGTTCTCCGTCGAGTACGACTTCAATTTCGAGTACGAGGGGATCCCCCTGACGGGGAAGGTCGACCGCATCGACAAGCTCCCGGACGGCCGCCTGTCCATCCTCGACTACAAGACCGGCAAGAAGCTCGCCGCCGGGCGTCTCGACATCGACGCTCAGCTGACCATGTACCAGTTCGCCTGCGAGAGCCAATTGGGCGCCGAGGTCGGCGAGCTCATCTTCTATCACCTCCCCACCCTCAAGGAGCACCGCACCGTGCGCCGCGGCGCGCCGCTGGTCAAGGAGCTGACGAAGCGCATCGTGGACACCGCCGAGGGCATCACGAAGGAGCGCTTCGACCCGAAGCCGACCGAGAACGCCTGCCGCTGGTGCGACTACAAGCCGCTGTGCCCCATCTACAAGGACCAGTACGCGGGCATGCCCGCCGTCGCCGCGAAGCCCTCCGGCGAGCCGGAGCTGGCCGCGCTCGTCGACAAGTACGGCGACGCGCTGGCCAAGGTCGCGGCCGCGCAGGCCGAGGCCGCCGCCGCCGCCAAGGAGCTCTCCGCCTCGCTCAAGAAGAAGAACTTCGTCCGCGCCTTCGGCGAGCGCTTCGAGGTCTCCTCGGCCCCCGCCGTGAAGTGGGAGTTCTCGGACAAGAAGAAGGTCCTCGACATGCTGAAGGCCGCCGGCCTCTACGAGAAGGTCCTCGCCCCGTCGGCCCCGCTCGTCAACAGGCTCCTCGAGGACAAGGCCGTGGACGCGGACCTGCGCGCGCGCCTGACCGAGCTCGGCGAGCGCGTGGAATCGACGGACCTCAAGCTGAAAGGCCTCTGACCGGCGTCGCTGAGGCCGGACTCGCACCGGTGCGAGTCCGGCGGGCTATCCTTGAGGATAGTTATGTCGTAAGCTGGAGTCCGTGATATGAAGACTCGCGACCTTCTCCTCGCCCTCGATCAAGGCTCTTCGTCTTCTCGCGCCGTCCTGTTCGATCTGAAGGGCAAGATCGTCGCCCTCGCCCAGCGCCCGGTGCGCACCAAGCGCCCGAAGGCGGGCTGGGCCGAGCACGACCCTCTCGAGCTCGCGCGGACGCTGGAAGCCGCGCTCGACTCCGTCCTCTCCAAGCTCGGACCCAAGGACCGCGTGCTCGCCGCCGGCCTCGCCGTCCAGCGCTCGACCATCGTGTTCTGCGAGAAGGGCACCTTCAAGCCCGCCGCCGCCGCCCCGTCGTGGATGGACGGCCGCGCCGCGGAGTTCGTGGGGCCCCTGCAGGAACGGCAGGGAGAAGTCCATGGCCTTTCAGGCCTGTACGCGACTCCTTATTATTCCGCGCCCAAGATCCGCTGGTTCCTCGACCGCGACGCCAAGGTGCGCGCGCTGGCCGACGCGGGCCGCCTGCTGTGCGCCCCCGTCTCGACCTTCATCGCCGCCCGCCTGACCAAGGGCGCCGTCGTCGCGGCCGACCCGACGTGCGCCCAGCGCACCTTGCTGATGAACCTCGACACGGCGTCCTGGGATCCCGGCCTCCTGGCGCTGTTCGGCCTCTCCGCGGAGCTGCTGCCGTCCATCCGCTCGTCCGCCGGAGACTGGGGCGTCATCGAGCGCAAAGGGCGCCGGATCCCCCTCATGGCCACCGTCGGCGACCAGCAGTCGGCGGCCATCGGCCTCGGCGCCGCCAACGAGGGCGACGCCGTCGCCAACTACGGCACCGGCGCCTTCCTGCTGCGCCACACCGGGCCGCGCCCCGAGCGCGCGCCCGGCCTGCTCGCCTCCGCGGCGGCCACCGTCGGCGACCTGCGCGGCTACTATCTCGAGGGCACCGTCCACGCGGCCGGCACCTCGTTCGAGTGGCTGAAGGACAACCTGGGCCTCATGAAGGACTCCAAGGCCATCGACGAGGCGTTCAAGAAATCGAAGAAGCGGGTGCTCATGCTTCCGGCGATCGGCGGCCTCGGCGCGCCTAGATGGGACTACAGGACGAAGACCGCTTTCTTCGGGCTCGACTCCCAGACCACGAACCACGACCTCGTCCGCGCCACCGCGGAAGGCTTGTGCATGCTCCTCGCCGACGCGGCGGCCGTCATGACGGCCGCGGGGTCGCCGGTCACGAGGGCGCGCGTCGCCGGCGGCCTGTCGCGCGCGGACGCGATGATGGGCTTCCAGGCCGACGCGCTCGGCGCCGTGCTCGAGCGGCGCAAGGAGGTCGAGGCGACGGCCCTCGGCGCCGCGATCCTCGCCGCGAAGGCGGCGGGCCTGCCCGACCCCGAGCGCATGGCGGACGCGCGCGTGGAGAAGACCTTCGCGCCGAGGTCCGACGAGCCGTCGCGCGTCCGCCGGCGCGCGGAGTGGACGAGCTTCGTCGAGTCCGTCCAGCGCCTGAGCCGCGAAGTGGTGCTATAGGGCCCGAAAAAAACCGGGCCTTAAGGCCCAAATTCCTTCGCCGCATTTTCCGGGCTGTGCTACAATAATTCGCATGAACCGCCGATCCCTCCCCCTCGTCGCCGTGCTCCTCGTCGTCGCCGGATGCGATTTCAAAGAAACGCGTTCCGGACAGATCGCACTGACCGCCGGCACCGCCGGCATCCCGCTGAACGGGAAGGCCGGAGCCGCCACGCTCGTCGCCGGCTCCGCCGAGATCACGTTCAAGAAGGGCTCCGCCGACAACACGATCGCGATCCGCGTCAAGCAGAGCGGCCGCCCCGACGTGGACCTCGAGGCCGCCGTCTCCGGCGATTACCGCTCCGGGAACTTCACGCTGAAGGGCTCCGAGATCGGCCAGCCCGTGGACATGGCCAGCGCGCGCTCCTACGCGATCACCGGCCCCAACCAGCGCTGGTCGAACTGGGAGGACCAGGGAAGCCAGACCTGCATGGTCGAGGTCTCCTACGACCCCTGCGACGAGAACTGGACGGTGGGCTTCCTCTCCGCCGCCGGCGCCGAGCTCGGCTCCTTCACCTCGCGCTACGCGACGCGCTGCAACGAGCGCCGCTACACGCAGTGGTGCCGCCCCAATTACCGCGAGCCTCGCATCCCGGACTACCCTCGCGGACGCGACCGCCGCGTGATCCTGGAGAAGGCTTCCGCGATCGACGCCTCGAACCTCAAGTTCGACTAGGCCGCAAGAACGAAAAGAAGGCCGGCGCCGCTTCAAGCGGCGCCGGCCTTCGTCTTTTCGGGAGAGCGGATCAGCGACGCAGGTGAGAGATCAGGCGCTCGTAGTTGAGCCCCGCGAAGCTGCCCAGCTCGAAGTCGGCGCCGGACATGTCCTGGCCCTCGTTGTGCTCGGTGCGGAACGCCGCGACCTTCATCCCGGCGCGCTTGGCGGCGAGCAGGCCGATGGAGGAGTCCTCGATGGCCAGGCACTCGCCGGGAGGCAGGTTCAGCCGCGTCGCGGCCTCCAGGTAGATGTCGGGAAGGGGCTTGGTCTTGCCCCCCACGTCGTCGGCCGAGACGATGGTGTCGAGCAGGGGCGTCAGCTCGAAGCGCTCGACGACGATCCGGATCCAGCGCTCGGGCGAGGAGGACGCGATCGCCGTGCGCACGCCCTTGTGCTTGAGGTGGCGGGCCAGCTCGAGGAAGCCCTCCGAGCAGTCCACGCGGTCGCGGTAGACCTTCGCCGCGGAGACGTCGCAATGGGCCAGGAACTCGACCTTGCCCATCGTGAAGTCGTATTCCTTGACCAGGAACCGGTGCAGGTCCTCGACGCCGAGGCCGGTGATGCGGTCGTTGTCGGCCTCCTTCCAGCCGGACACCGTGTCACGGAAGAACTCGGCCTCGACGGCCTTCCACTGCGCCTCGGAGTCGACGATGACTCCGTCCATGTCGAAGATGACCGCCTTCATGACGCCTCGGGGGCCTCGAGCTGCTGGTAGCGCGTGAGCGTGGCGTAGACCCCGTTCTTGGCCATCAGCTCGCCGTGGCTGCCCATCTCCTCGATGCGCCCGTGCCGCATGACGACGATGCGGTCGGCCTTCTGCACGGTGGAGAGGCGGTGGGCGATCATGACGACGGTGCGGCCCGGGTACAGGCGCTCCATCGCGTTCTGCACGGCGCGCTCGCTGCCCGCGTCGAGGTTCGAGGTCGCCTCGTCGAGGATCAGCAGCTTCGGGTCCTTGAGGACGGCGCGGGCGATGGCCAGGCGCTGGCGCTGGCCGCCGGACAGTCGCGCGCCCCGGTCGCCGAGCGGCGTGTCGAGGCCCTGCTTCATCGCGCCGGTGAACTCCGCGGCGTCCGCGATCTCGAGGGCCTTCTGCACTTCGGCGCGGCTCGCCCCTTCGCGGCCGATGACGACGTTGCCGAAGACGGTGTCGTTGAACAGGATGGTTTCCTGGGAGACGAGCCCTAATCTCTTCCGGATCTCATGCGAGGACATGTCCCTCAGATCGATGCCGTCGATAAGAATACGACCCTCGGTCGGGTCAAAAAGCCGTAAAAGAAGATGCACGAAAGTGGTTTTCCCGGAGCCCGAAGGACCGGCCAATGCGACGACCTCGCCGGGCTTTATCGTCAGAGAAACGTCTTTGAGCGCCCACAATTCGCGGGACGGATAACGAAAAGAGACGTTCTCGAACGTCACGCCCTTGGTCAACGGAGGGAACGGCAACGGATGGAGCGGCTCGACGACGGACGGCGATTCATCCAGGATCGAGAAGATGCGTTCGGCGGCGGCCAAGCCCAGCTGCAAGGTCGAGTTCATCTGAGCCAAGTTCTTGATCGGGCCGTACGCCATGAAGAAAGAACCGATGAAGACCGCGAACTGCGACGCGGTCATGCGGCCGGCGCCGATGGCGGAGCCGCCGAGCCAGACGATGGCGGCCATGATCAGGGAGCCGAGGAACTCCATCAGCGGGCCGGACAGCGCGGTCGCGCGGAAGTAGCGCATCATCTGGTGGAAGAACTCGTCGTTCTCCACTCGGAACTTGGCGATCGAGCCCTTCTCGTAGTTGAAGGACTTCACCACGAGCATGCCCTGCAGGCTCTCCTGGAAGCGGTGGTAGATCTCCCCCATCACCTCCTGGCCGCGCCGTCCGGAGGAGCGCAGCTTGCGGCCGAGGACGCCGAGGACCCCGCCCGCCACCGGGATGACGATGAGCGCGACCAGGGCGAACTTCGGGTTCGTCGTGATCATGATGATCAGGACGAAGACGATGGTCAGGGAATCGCGGATGGCGTACAGCGGCACGAACTGGAGCGCGGACTGCAGCGCGGTCATGTCGTTGGTCAGCTTGGCCAGGACCTCGCCCGCCTTGGACTTCCAGAAGAAGTCCATCGAGAGGGCGTGCAGGTGGGTGAACAGGTCCTCTCGGATCTCCTGCGTGATCCTCTGCCCGAGCCAGCTCATCAGGTACGACTGCGTGTATTGGAATATGAGCTTGAGGAAGAAGATCGCCGGGATCATCAGCGCGACCCGCTTGAGCTTCACCGGGTCGGAGTCGATGAACAGGCTGTTGGTGATGGGCCCGAGCACCCTCACGAGGGTGCCGTTGAGCGCGGCCATGCACACCATGACGACGGTGGCCTGGATCAGGCGGACGCGGTGCGGCTTGACGTAGCCCAGGAGGCGGTCGAGCGACCTCCTGTCCGCGTTCACTTCGCGGCGACCGCCGACAGTTTGGGCAGTGCCGCCTTCATCGACGCCAGCGCGGTCTCGATGTTGGCGACCGAGTTGGCGTAGGAGAAGCGCAGGTAGCCCTCGCCCATGGCGCCGAACGAGGTGCCGGGAAGGCAGGCCACTCCCGCCTCGGCCAGCAGGGCGTCGGACAGGGCCTTGGACTTGAGCCCCGTGCCCTTGATGCTCGGGAACACGTAGAACGCGGCCTTGGGCGTCTTGCAGGTGACGCCCGGCAGGGCGTTCAGGCCCTTCACGATCACGTCGCGGCGGCGCTTGAACTCGGCGACCATCGCGGTCACGGAGTCCTGCGGGCCGGTCAGCGCCTCGATGGCGGCGTACTGCGAGAACGCGGGGACGCAGGAGTGGTCGTTGGTGGAGAGCTTGGCGATCGCGTCGATCAGCCACTTCGGGCCCACGCCGTAGCCCAGGCGCCAGCCGGTCATCGCCCAGGTCTTCGAGAACCCGTCGAGGAGGATGGTGCGCTCCTTCATGCCCGGGTAGGCGAGCAAAGAGAGATGCTTACCCTCATAAACGATGCGGGAGTAGATCTCGTCGGCGAGGAGCATCGCGTCGGGGAACCTGGCCAGGGCCTTGGCGACGCGGTCCATCGTCTCCTTGGTCATCACGCCGCCGGTCGGGTTGGCGGGCGAGTTGAGGATGACGAGCTTGGTCTTCGGCGTCAGCAGCTTCTCGAACTCCGCGGCGTCGAAATCCCAGTCGAGCTCCTCGCGGATGGGCAGGGGCACGGGCTTGCCGCCGACGTAGTTGATCATCGACTCGTAGATCGGGAAGCCGGGGTTCGGGTAGATGACCTCGTCGCCGGGCTCGACCAAGGCGAGGATGGTGAAGAAGATGATCGGCTTGCCGCCGGGGACGATGACGGTCTCTTCGGCGGCATACGAAACGCCGCGAGACTTGCTCACGTACTCGGCGATGGCCTTGCGCGTGTCGGGCAGGCCGGCCGAGGGGCCGTAGTGCGTGTGGCCCGCGTCGATGGCCTTCTTGGCCGCCTCGCGGATGTTGGCGGGCGTGTCGAAATCGGGCTCGCCGATCTCGAGGTGCACGATCTTGCGTCCCTGGGCCTCGAGCGCGCGAGCGCGGGCGAGGACTTCGAAGGCGGTCTCGGTTCCGAGGCGGGAAAAGCTTTTAGCGAGTCTCATAGCGGGATATTAACCTTTTTGATGCGGTTTTGCCTCAGGCCGCCCTGCCTAAAATACGGCGCTGGTCGGAATCGGCCAGGACCATGAAGCGGCCGTCGGCGTAGGCGTAGACGACGTGGTCGGCGTCGCTGAGCGTGCCCTCGAGGAGGACGAGGCGGTGGCGCTCGCGGATCAGGCGCGTCTCGACGAGCATGGTCGCGCCCACGGGCACGCCCTTGCGGAACTCGGTCGTCAGGCGCGCGGTCATGACCGGGCGGCCGGCGAGCCAGGCCGCGGCTCCCAGCGCCTCGTCGAGCGCCGTCAGAAGCGCCCCGCCGTGCACCAATCCCGGCGCGCCCTCGGAGAGGGACCCGAACCGGGCGGTCGCCACCAAGGACCCGTCCTCCCGGCGGTAGTACTTGAGGACGATGCGGCCCTCGGTGCCGGTCATGCCCGCGAAGGCCCCCCTCGCCGCGGCGAACGGGAACGGCTGGACTTCCTCCCAGCCGTGGAGGGGCCAGGGCGAGGGGTGGGTCTGTTTCATTCCGGCATTTTAGGAAATTTGACGGCCACCGGGTCGCCGTTCAACGCGTTCATGAAGGCCACGAGGTCCTTCTTCTCCTGGTCGGTCAGCCCGAGGGGCTTCATTCGGCCGTCGAGATGCGGGTTGGGCGTCCCGCCCTTGTTGTAGTACTCCACGACGGTGTCCAGGTTCGGCTCGGAGCCGTCGTGCATGTAGGGGGCGGTGTACTTGAGGTTGCGCAAGGTCGGAGTCTTGAAGGCTCCCTTGTGCTTCTCGTCCTTGGTCTGGGCGAAGCGGCCGAGGTTCGGCTCCTTGGCCTGCATGCCGACCCCGATGTTGTGGAAGTCGGAGTTGGAGAAGTTGAAGCCGTCGTGGCAGATCGCGCAGTTGGCCTTGCCGTGGAACAGGTTGAAGCCGCGGGCGGCGGAGGCGCTCATCGCCTTCTTGTTCCCGGCCTGCCACCGGTCGTACGGCGCGTTGCCGGTCAGCACGGTGCGCTCGAAGGTCGCGATGGCCTTGGCCACGCGGTCGATGTCGATGGCTTCGTCGCCGAAGGCCTTCTTGAACAGCGGGGCGTAGCCCTTGATCGTCTTGAGGCGCGCGACGGCCTCCTCGTGGGTGAAGCCCATCTCGATGGGGTTCTGGATGGGGCCCTTGGCCTGCTCCTCGAGGCTCGGCGCGCGGCCGTCCCAGAACTGCAGGTCCATGTAGGCGGAGTTGAGCACGGTCGGCGCGGAGACCCCGCCCTTCTGCCCCTTGATCCCGGTGGACACCGGGGCCTGATCGGTCCAGCCCTTCTCCGGGGCGTGGCAGGTCGCGCAGGAGATCGTGCCGTCGCGGGAGAGGCGCTTGTCGAAGTAGAGGGTCTTGCCGAGCGCCACCTTGGCGTCCGTGACCGGGTTGTCCGAGGGGACGTCGGGCGCCTTCAGGCCCAGCGGCACCTTGTACGGGTATTCGGGGCCGTCGAAGTCTCCGGCGCGGGCGGCGGTCGAGGCGAGCGAAGCGAAAGCGGCGAGCAGGACGGCGGCGAGCAGGCGGGTCATGGGCTCTCCTAGCGGATAATAATTATCAACGGATTAATCATATCCTAAAGTCACGGGGGCGTCAAGCCCCCTCCGCGGAGGCGCAACAGTCCGGCCCCGGTCAGGCCGCGGCGTCGACGCCGCGCCCGCTCGCGGCCGGGAGGCTGACGAGCAGCTCGCTGTTGCGCCCGGTGCCGAAGGCGCGCACGTCGCCTCCGTAGGCGGCCAGGGCGCGCCGTTGGGCGGCCAAGGGCGGAGGCGTGCTTTCCTCCGGCGCGGCGAACTTCAGGCGGGCCCGGACCTCCTTCTCCTCGGCCTGGATGAGGACCGTCAGGCGCGAGCCGGGCTTGGCCCGGGTGCAGACGATGGTGACGAGCTCGAGCAGGGCCTGCTGGATGTGCGGCGCGCTCCCGCGCGCGGCCGGAAGGCCGGGCGCGATGTTCGTCTCCAGGGACAGGCCCCGGTCGTTGATGGTGTGCGCGACGAGGGTCAGGACCTGCTCCGTCATGCGGTCCAGGCGGCACTCGGCGACCTCTTCCCCCTGGCGCCGGCGCAGGACGTCGGCGGTCAGCCGGCCGAGAGCGCGCGCGGCCGATTCGATGCGCTCGGCGTCGCCCGCCAGGGGCGACGCCTCCTTGAGCTCCCGGCGGAGGACCTCCGCGCTGCCGAGGATCACGGCGAGGCGCGCGTGCACGTCGTAGATGATCCCCTCCATGAACCCGGCCCGCCCGGAGCCGTCGAAGCGGGAGCGCTCGCCGCGGTCGATGTCGGCGCTGAGGCGGTCGAGGTCGGCGCGGGCCAGGTCGAGAGCCTCGCGCGCGCTGCGCTCGCGCCGCGCGAAGCGCGAGGTCACCCCCGCGGAGATGACGAGCACGATCGATTTGATGGCCAGCTCCGCGGCCGTCAGGGAGACGGGCTCCCCGTCCTCCGGACCGAGGTGCAGCGCGGCGAGGAAGGCGCAGGAGAAGACCGCGGCCATGACCACGTGGCGCGCCTGCAGGTAGAGGCAGGCCGTGAAGATGGGAAGGAGGTACATCGGCCAGAAGCCCGAGTTCTCCCCGCCCGAGAAAGCCAGGACCGCGGTGACGAGGACGGTGTTGACCGCCATCGAGATCATCGGGACGAACCAGACCTCGCCGCGGCGGCGGAGGGCGAGCTGATACGCGAGGTTGAACGCCAGCAGCCCGGCGAACGCCCATAGGATGCCCGGGGAGGAGAAGTGAGGGTTGTCCCGGCCCAGGACGGCCACCGCGCCCATGCAGATGGAGAAGGCGATCTCCTGGAACTTGAACGGGGAGTGCGCCGGCGCCTCGGTCCTCACGGGGCCAGTTTAGCCCCGTTCCTCCGCCCCGTCAATGGGCGTATCGGCCGAGATTTGCTATCCTCAAACAGCGCCAAATCCCCCTATCTCGACGGAGATCAGCCCATGACCACCGCCGCCCTCCCCGACGTCCACCCCCTTCTGAAGGAATTCCTCGGGCGTAAGGTCCACAAGCTCCTCATCGACGGCCAGCCCGCCGACGCGGCGTCCGGCAAGACCTTCGCGACCCTGAATCCCGCGACCGGCGAGGCCCTCGGGACCGTCGCCGAGGCCGATTCCGCCGACGTCGACCGCGCCGTCGCCGCCGCGCGCAAGGCCCTGGAAGGCCCGTGGTCGAAGATGTCCCCCGCCGAACGCGAGAAGGTCCTTCACAAGGCCGCCGACCTGCTCGAGGCCCGCGCCGAGGCCTTCGCCCAGCTCGAGTCGCTCGACAACGGCAAGCCGATCCGCGAGGCCAAGAACGGCGACCTGCCCCTGGCCATCGGGCTGCTGCGCTACTTCGGCGGCTGGCCGACGAAGATCCACGGCGAGACGACCCCCGTCTCCGTCCCTTATTTCCCCGGAGCCAAGTTCCTCCATTACACGGTGCGCGAGCCCGTCGGCGTCGTCGGCGCGATCATCCCGTGGAACTTCCCCCTGCTGATGGCCGTCGAGCGCCTCGCGCCGGCCCTGGCCTGCGGCAACGCGATCGTCCTCAAGCCGGCCGAGCAGACGCCGCTCTCCGCGCTGCTGCTCGGCGAGCTCCTGCTCGAGGCCGGCGTCCCCGCCGGCGTCGTGAACGTGGTCCCCGGCTTCGGCCCCACGGCCGGAGCGGCCATCTCCCGGCACATGGGCATCGACAAGGTCACCTTCACCGGCTCGACCGAGGTCGGCCGCGAGGTCGTGAAGGCCTCGGCCGGGAACATGAAGCGCATCTCGATGGAGCTGGGCGGCAAGTCCCCCAACATCGTGTTCGCCGACGCGGACCTCGAAGCCGCGGCCAAGGGCATCTTCATGGGCATCTTCTACAACCAGGGCCAGTGCTGCTCCGCCGGCTCCCGGGTCTTCATCGAGCGCCCCGCCTACGACAAGATGGTGGCCGCGCTCGCCGACCGCGCCAAAACCGTCAAGCAGGGCAATCCTCTGGACCCCAAGACGCACATGGGACCGCTCGTCTCGGCCGAACAGCGCGACCGCGTCCTCTCCTACATCGAGTCCGGGAAGAAGGAAGGCGCGCAGCTGCTCGCCGGCGGCGCGGCCGCCGCGGGCCCCGGCTACTTCGTCCAGCCCACCGTGTTCGGCGGCGTGAAGGACGAGATGAAGATCTCCCGCGAGGAGATCTTCGGACCGGTCGTCTCCGTCATGCCGTTCGACACCCTCGACGAGGTCATGGCCCGCGCCAACTCCACCGATTACGGCCTGGTCGCCGCCGTCTGGACCAAGGACGTCAAGAAGGCCCATCAGGCCGCCGCCAAGCTCAAGGCCGGCACGGTCTGGATCAACTGCTACCACTTCGTCGACGCCGCCGCCCCGTGGGGCGGCGTGAAGCAATCCGGCTACGGCCGCGAGAAGGGTCAGTACGCGCTCGAGAACTACACCGCGCTCAAGTCGGTGTGGGTGGACCTGAACTGATGCCCGTCGCCGCCGCCGAGGTCCTCGTCGAGGTCGACGGAAAGATAGGGATCGTCACGCTCAATCGCCCGCAAGCGCTCAACGCGTTGTCGATCTCCGTGATGGACGCGGTGGTCGAAGCGTTGGGCGGTTTCGATCGTGACCCGAGCATCCACGCCATGGTGCTGGCCGGCCTCCCCCGCGCCTTCGCCGCCGGCGCCGACATCGGCGAGATGAAGAACATCACCGGCGGCGCAGCCGCCGAAAAGCAGCTCGCGCGCCACCTGTCGAACTGGGACAAGATCGGTCTCTTGAAAAAGCCGGTCATCGCCGCCGTGTCGGGCTTCGCGTTGGGCGGCGGATGTGAATTGGCGATGGCCTGCGACATGATCATCGCGTCGGAAACCGCCGTCTTCGGTCAGCCGGAGGTATTGATAGGCGTGATACCCGGCGCGGGAGGCACCCAGAGATTGACCAAGGCCGTCGGCAAGCAATTGTCGATGGAGATGAGCCTCACGGGCCGAAAGCTCAGCGCGCGTGAAGCTTTTTCTTTCGGTCTGGTGAACAAGGTGGTCCCCGTCGAATCGTTTTTAAGCGAAGCCAAAAAATTGGCTCATACGATCGCGGCTCAACCGCCACTCGCCGTGCAGGCCGCGAAAGCTTCGGTCCGCGAAGCCGTCGATTCGAAGTTGTCGGAAGGTCTGTCATTCGAGCGCCAGTCGTTTTTCCGTTTGTTCGACACCCAGGACCAGAAAGAAGGCATGAAGGCTTTCTCCGAAAAACGAAAGCCCGTCTGGACCGGAAAATAGCATGGATCTCCTGAACGAGCAGAAAGACGGCGTCCTCACCCTCACCTTGAACCGCCCCGAAGTCCTCAACGCGTTGACCCTCGACATGATGAAGGGCATCCGCGAAGCGCTCAAAAAAGCGTCCACGGACAAAGCCGTTAAGGCCGTGATTCTGACCGCGAGCGGCCGCGCCTTCTGCGCCGGCGCCGACCTCGGCGACCTCAAGAAGCGCCAGTCCGTCTCCTCCTTCTCCCTCGGCGACGAGCTGCGCGACCACTTCAACCCCCTCGTCGCTCAGATCCGCAAGCTGGAAAAGCCGGTCATCGGGGCCATCAACGGCTTGGCGGCCGGCGCCGGCGCCAGCATCATTTTGAGCGCAGACCTGAAGGTCTGCGCTCAAAACGCCACTTTTTTGAATGCGTTCGTGCGCGTCGGCCTCGTCCCCGACTCCGGCATGACCTACTCCCTGCCGCGCTTCCTCGGCTACTCCAAGGCCCTCGAGCACATGTGGCTGGCCAAGCCCGTCACCGCCGAGCAGGCGCTCGCGTGCGGCCTCGTCAACAAGGTCGTCCCCGCCGAGTCCGTCCTCGTCGAGGCCCAGCTGCTCGCCGCCGAGCTCGTGAAGATGCCGCCGCTGGCCCTCGCGCTGACCAAGCGCGCCGTCAACCGCTCGCTCGAGGCCGCCTCGCTCGACGAGCAGATGGAGTACGAGGCCCAGCTTCAGGAAATCCTCGGCCGCACCTCCGATCACGCCGAAGGCGTGAGCGCCTTCCTCGAGAAACGCCCCGCCCAGTTCAAAGGAGAATGAGATGACCCTCGAACCGAACCGCGTCCGCGAAGAGAAGCTCCTCGCCAAGATCGCCAAAGGCCAGAAGATCACCGAGCTGTCCGAGATGAGCGACGAGTACCGCGAGCACCTCACCAACCTGATGTCCATGCAGGCCGACTCCGAGCTGGCCGGCGCGTTCGGCTACGTGCCGTGGATCCAGAAGTCCCCCGACATCAAGGAGACCCTCCAGGTCGCGCAGATCGTCAAGGACGAGGTGCGCCACGCGCGGGTGATGTACCGCCTGCTCGAGGGCATGGGCGTGGATGTCGACGAGTACTACAAGAGCCACAACTTCAACCTGCGCGTGGACTCCGACGACCTCGGGACCCTGCGCGCGGCCGACGACAAGCGCGTCAACATCTTCTACTACCCCATCGAGACCTGGTACGACTTCATCATGTTCAACTTCTGCATGGACCGCGGCGCGGGCCACCAGCTCGAGGACTCCCTCGACTGCTCCTACAAGCCCTGGTGCGACGGCATGGAGGGCATCTTCAAGGAAGAGGAGATGCACATGGCCCACGGCGACCAGTGGGCCAAGAGGCTGTCCGAGGACCCGAAGACGCACGGCGACCTCCAGAAGGCCTTCGACAAGTGGTACCCGCGCACGATGAACATCTTCGGCCGCGCGAACTCGCCGAAGAACGCGATCTACCGCAAGTACGGCCTCAAGAAACGCGACAACGACGAGGTCCGGCAGGCCTTCGCCGCCGACATCAAGGACAAGGCCGCGAAGTTCGGCTTGAAGGTCCCCGCGTGGACGCCGGTCGCGGCCAAGATGTCCGAAGAGCCTTTCATCCCCGGCTGACGGTGGGCAGGCTCCTCGACGAGGTACGCGACCGCGCGCTGACGCGCCCCTGGCTGATCGTGCCGCCCCTGCTGGGGCTGCTCGGCCAGAACCTCCTGTCCTTGCTCTCCCCCGGCCTGCCCGGCTCCCTCATGCTGGGCGTCCTGCTCGGCGCTCTGATGACCGTCGTGGTGACGACGGCCTTCGCCGAGCTGTGGCTCGGCGACGGACGGAGCGTGGACCCGGGGCGGCTCGTCGAGACCGGGACCTTGTTCCTCATCCCCTACCCGCTGCTGCTCGTGTTCGGCCTGACGACGACGCCGCTGGCCTACTGGCTCCTCCACGCGGACCTGGCCCAGGGCGTCTCCATGGCGGGCCTGTACGCCCTCCTCGCCGCGGGCAAGCTGATGGCCTTCGCGCTGGGCGCCGTCTCCTCGATCGCGGCCGCCCGGCGGCGGGATTCGTCCGGGGCGCTCGGCGCCCTGCTCCTCGGCTTCCGCGCCCTGCGGGCGAACGCCGGCTTCTTCTTCGTCCTGCTCGCGGGGTTCTGGGCGTTCCAGGAGGGCTGCGTCATCCTCACGCGCGCCCTGGCCCCGGGCCTGCTCGACCGCTTCTTCACCACGGTGATCCCCCTCTTCGCCTGCGTCGCCTTCCCCATCGAGGCCTGGCGCTCGGGCCGCCTGAAGGCATGAGGCCGGCCGCCGGCGTCTTCGCCGCGGCGCTCGTCGCCCGTCTGGCGTTCTGGCGCCTCCAGGGCACGCTCCCGCTCGCCGGCGACGCGCTCGAGTACGACGCGTTCGCGCGCAGCCTCGTCGAGGCCGGCCGCTATCTCGGGCCTTCCGGCGAGGCCGCCTCCCGCATGCCGGGCTACCCCCTGTTCCTCGCCGGCCTGCGCGTCCTCTTCGGCGCGTCCCCCGAGGCGGTGATCGTCGCCCAGTGCCTCCTCGGCGGCCTGACCTGCGTGATCCTGCTCGACCTCGCGCGGCGCTTCGTCCCCGAGAAGTGGGCGCTCGCCTGCGGCCTGATCGCGGCGCTCTATTACGACCTGATCGTCCCCGCCGCGGCCCCCCTCAGCGAGTGCCTGTACAGCTTCCTCCTCGTGCTTTCCGTCTGGTGCCTGTACCATCCGTCGTGGAAGCCCCTGCGCCGCGCCGTCGCCTTCGCCGCGCTGTCCGCCTGCCTCTATCTCGTGAGGCCCGAGCCTCTGCCCTACATCGTCTGCTCGATATTCCTTATGCCCTATATCTGGGCAAAATTCTCCCGCAAGGAGGTGCTCTCCGCGCTGGCCGTCTTCGCCTTGATCGTCGGCGTATGGGTCGGGAGGAATTTCGCGGTCCTCGGACGCTTCATGCCCGCCAGCTCGGTCGGCTGGACCTACGTCTTCATCGTCCCGTTCTGGCTCCTCGGCTGCGCGGTCGCGGCGCGGCGCAAGGAGCTGTGGCCGGTCGCCGGCGCGGTGCTGTGCTCCCTGTCCGTGTTCACCTTCTTCGGCGGCTACGCCTCGCGCTACCGCCAGGGCGTCTCCCCGTTCATCGTGCTCCTCGCCGTCGCCGGCATGAAGGCCGCCTACGACGCCGCCGGAGAGAAGCGCTTCAAGGTCTTCACCTCGGCGTGGCTGGGCGCGAACGTCCTGATCTGGGTCTTCCAAGGCCAGGCCCGGTCGGCCGCGCTGTGGCTCAGGGCCGTCTCGTGGGGGCACTGACATGACCGGGCAAGCCAATCAGCAGGAGTGGAACTACCTCTGGAGCAACCTCCAGGACAACGACGAATGGCTGTTCCGCGCGTGGATCCACCCCAACACGCTGGAGAGCTTCGCCGGCAAGACCGTGATGGACGGCGGCTGCGGCCCCGGGCATCACGCGCGCCTGTCCGCGAAGTTCGCCAGGCGCGTCGTCGGCGTGGACCTCAACACCTCCCCGATCGCCCGGGAGAAGCTCAAGGACCTTCCCAACGTGGAGATCGTCTCCGGGGACATCGCCAAGTGGGACAGCGGCGAGCGCTTCGACGTGGTGTATTCCGTCGGCGTCGTGCATCACACCCAGGACCCCGACGCGACGGCGGCGCATCTGAAAACGCTCGTGAAGTCCGGCGGGCGGATCATCTTCTGGCTGTATTCGCGGGAAGGGAACGGATTCGTGTACTGGGTCCTGGAGCCGCTCAAGAAATACTTCCTGGATTTCCTTCCGCGCGGCGTGGTCATGTTCCTGAGCCACATACTGACCGTCGTCGGCTCGATCCTGATGCAGACCTTCTACAGGCTTCCTCTGCCGGAGAGCTTCCCCTACTACACCTATTGTAAAAATCTCCGGGACTCGACCTATCAACGGCGATTATTGAACGTCTTCGACAAGCTCAACGCCCCCACGACCCACCTGATCACCGAGGCGCAGGCCCGGTCCTGGGTCGCCGGCTGGAAGGACGCTCACGTGGATTTCTACGTCGGGACCTCGTGGCGGGTCTCCGCCACGAAGCCATGACGAGAGCGGCATTGACTCGCCTCCTCGACGGGGCTATCCTTAAGGGGAAGACATGAAGATCTGCCTCGTCCGCCCCCCGTCGATCGTCAACCCCGTCTCCTACATCGCGTCCCTGACGCCCCCCATCGGCCTCGCCTACATCGCCTCGGCCCTGCGCGAGGCCGGCCACGAGGTCGTCCTCATCGACGGGATCGGCGAGAAGCCCCTTCAGAGCGTGCCGATCGCCTACAACCTCGTCCTGCGCGGGCTGACCTTCGACGAGATCTGCGAGCGCATCCCGAAGGACGCGGGCCTCATCGGCGTCTCCGGCATGTTCTCCTCGGAGTGGGTCCACATCCGCGAGTTGATCAACAAGATCAGCGCCGCGCGCCCGGGCATCCCGCTCGTCGCCGGCGGCGAGCATTTCACCGCCGAGCCCGCCGTCAGCATGAAGCAGTGCCCCGGGCTCTCCGTCTGCGTCCTGGGCGAGGGCGAGGAGACCATCGTCGAGGTCGCGGCCGCGCTCGAGAAGGGCGGCGACCTCAAGCTCGTGAAGGGCCTGGCCCTGCGCGACGGCGACGGCGTGCTCCTCACCGGGGAGCGCGCGCGCATCCGCTCCGTGGACGCGATCGCCAAGCCCGCCTGGGACCTCATCCCGCTCAAGGCCTACTGGGACAACTTCCTCTCCTACGGCGTCAACCGCGGCAAGAGCATGCCCATGCTCGCCTCGCGCGGCTGCCCGTACCAGTGCACGTTCTGCTCGAACCCGGTGATGTGGACGACGCGCTGGATCGCCCGCTCGCCGAAGCTCGTCCTCGACGAGATCGAGGACTACGTCAAGCGCTTCGGCGTCAGCAACGTGGACTTCTACGACCTCACCGCGATCGTCAAGCGCGACTGGATCCTGGAGTTCGCCAAGGGCCTCGTCGACCGCAAGCTCGGCATCACCTGGCAGCTGCCCAGCGGCACGCGCTCGGAGGCCATCGACGCCGAGGTCTCCAAGTGGCTGTACGCCTCGGGCTGCCGGAACATGAACTACGCGCCCGAGAGCGGCTCCGAGGGCAGCCTCAAGCGGATGAAGAAGAACGTCAGCATCCCGAGGCTCACGCAGTCGCTGCGCGACGCGGTGAAGGCGGGGCTCAACGTCAAGCTCAACATCATCATCGGCATGCCCGACGACACGCACCTCGACACCTGGAAGACTCTGTGGTTCCTGGTGAAGATGTCCTGGCACGGCGCGCACGACGTCTCCGTGGGCGCCTTCTCCCCCTACCCGGGCTCCGAGCTGTACGCGCGCCTGGTCAAGGAAGGCAAGATCAAGCACGACGACGAGTATTTCGACAAGCTCGCCTACGTGGACATCACGGAGACGGTCTCCTACACGGACCACATCTCCTCGCGCTGGCTGCGCATCTACAACTGGCTGGGCTTCGCGGTGTTCTACGGGAGCAACTACCTGTTCCGGCCTTCCCGCTTCCTCACGACCATCCGCAACCTCCGGACGGGCCATCACGAATCCCGCGGCGAGATGGCCTTGAGCGGCATCCTCAGCCGCATGAAGCTGGCGCCGCCGGTCAAGAAGGTCTGACGCGGTGATACAACGGGTCGCGGTGGTCGGCGCCGGGACGATGGGAGCGGGAATCGCTCAGCTGTGCGCCCAATCGGGGTTCTCCGTGAAGGTGCACGACGCGCTGCCCGCGGCCCTCGCGGCGCTGCCGGGACGGCTGAAGACGGCCTTCGACACGGCGGTGCTCAAGGGGAAGCTGACGACGCAGCAAGCCGAACGGGCGTTCCACTCCATCTCCGCGGTGAACGACATCAACGACCTCGCGGGGGCCGATCTGGTCATCGAGGCGGCGCCGGAGGACCTGGGTCTCAAGCAGGATCTGTTTGAAAAGCTCTCGGAGGTCTGCCCGGACGGGCTGCTGGCGACGAACACGTCGTCGCTCTCGGTCGCGGACATCATGAAGAGGGCCAAGTCGCCGGAGAGGACTCTCGGCGTGCACTTTTTCAACCCCCCCGTCGCGATGAAATTGGTCGAGATGATAAGAACGGACAGGACCTCGCCGGAGGCGTTCCAAGCGGCTTGGGAGTTCCTTTTGATGGGCCTTCGCCGTACGCCTGTCGATGTGAAGGACGTGCCGGGGTTCATCGTCAACCGCGTGATGAGGCCCTATTACGTAACGGCACAACGGATGGTCAATACCCAGACGAGCTGCGCCGCCGTTGATGAAGGAGCGCGAGGCATTGGCGGCGTGCCCATGGGCCCATTCGAATTGATGGATCTGATCGGGCTGGACACGAACCTGGCCATTACGACGGCCATCTATGAGGCTCTGGGGAGACCGGAACGGTTTGAGCCGCCCGCCCTCCAGAAGAAGCTCGTGGCGGCGGGCGAGCTTGGGCGGAAGACCGGGAAAGGATTCTACGTCTACGACAACGGCAAGAAGATCGGGGAGAACCCGCGGGTCATTGCAGGTCTCCCTTCGGGAGACCTTTTAACGGCGAAAGACATTTGGGGTGACCTTGCGGGGGCCATCATATTAGAAGCTGAACGGCTTGTCTCTGAGGGAACCGCCGGTAAATCCGACATCGATACAGCGGTCAAGCTCGCCATGAATTTTTCTAAAGGACCTTTTGAATGGCAAAAAGAAAACACGGCGGCGTAGCGGCGAAGAAGAAGCTCCCCACCCTTTTAGAGCTCCTGAAGAAGGACCAGGCGCGGGTGATGAGCGTGCTGCACAAGCACGGGGTCTATTTCGACGCGGGCACCTACATCACCTTGATCGCGAGGCTCGACAAGGTCGCGGCGTATCACGCGGTGCCCAACAAGAAGAAGTTCTTCGCGGACCTGCTCGGCAAGTGAGGGCCGCCGCGGCGCTGTGCCTGGGGCTGCTCGCGCTGCCCGCCGCCGGCGAGAACCTGATCACGGCGCAGGCCGAGAAGAGGGTCAATAAGGTCCGGGCCCGTCCCCCCTACGCGGTCTCTCCCGCGGCGCGCGCGCTGCACGCCCGGCTGCTGGTGGCGGACATGCACGCGGACCCGCTGCTCTGGGACCGCGACCTGCTCAAGCGCAACGCCCTCGGCCACGTCGACGTCCCCCGCCTCGTGGACGGCGGCGCGGCGCTGCAGGTGTTCTCCATCGTCACGCACGCCCCCAAGGGCATCAACATCAGGAGCAACGACGCGAGCCAGGGCGACCTGATCACCGCGCTGGCCGTGGCCTCGGGCTGGCCGCGGGCGACGTGGAAGAGCAAGCTGGAGCGGGCGCGGCACGAGGCGGCGACCTTCGACGGCGCGGTCAAGCGCTCCGGCGGGCGGCTCGTCGCCATCCGCTCGCGCGAGGACCTGTCGGAGTACCTGGCGGCGCGCGGCACGGGGACGGTGGCGGGCCTCCTGTCGGTCGAGGGCGCCCAGGCCCTGGACGGGAAGGTCGAGAACGTCGCCGCGCTGTACGGCATGGGCGTGCGCATGGTCGGCCTGACCCACTTCATCGACAACGAGGTCGGCGGCTCCGCGCACGGCACGAGCCGCGCCGGGCTGTCGGAGGTCGGCCGGAAGGTCCTGGCGGCCCTCGAGGAGCGGAGGATGATCGTGGACCTGGCCCACGCCTCGCCCGCGCTGATCGACGACGTGCTCGCCCGCGGCAAGACTCCCCCCGTCGTCTCCCACACCGGCGTGCGCGGGACCTGCCCCAACGAGCGCAATCTGAGCGACGATCAGCTGCGCCGCGTCGCGGCCAAGGGCGGCCTGATCTCCATCGGCTTCTGGAGGATCGCGACCTGCGGCGACGACGCGGACGCCGCGGCGCGGGCGATCGTCCACGCCGCGAAGGTCGCCGGGGCGCGCCATGTGGCCCTCGGGTCGGACTTCGACGGGGCCGTGGCCCAGCCTTTCGACGCGTCGGGGCTGCCGCTGCTCACCCAGGCGCTGCTGAAGCAGGGGATGCCGGAGAAGGACATCGCCCTCGTCATGGGCGGCAACGCGCTGCGGTTTCTCGCCGAGAATCTCCCCGCTCGCTGAACTGTTTCCGGAAACAGTCGGCGGACCCGCACCGGTGCGAGTCCGCTCCTAGCGGCGGAAGTCCTTGATGCGGTGGACGCCGGCGTGGAGCTCGACGGGCTTGCCGGAGTGCTTCGTCTCGAGCAGGAAGTGCCGGCCCTTCGGGAAGCGCTCGACGAACATGTTCACGTGCGCCGGCTCGTTCTCGAAGGAGCCGACGACCGTGCCCAGCTCCGCGAGCTTGTGCAGGGCCTCGTTCTTGAAGGCGAAGTCGGGCGTGTCGAAGCGGGGCTTGAGCACGAGGGTCGCGCCCTTGCCGTCGGGATCCGGGAAGCGGTGGCGCAGGAGCGAGGCCTCGGTGCCCTCGCGCATGCCCTCGTCGCGGCCGGTCATGTAGAAGGCCCGTCCGCCGCGCGCGATCACCTCGGCCGCGTACTCCGGGCCGCCGGCGATGATCGAGTCCTCGAGCAGGTACGGGTTCTTGAAGAAGCGGGCGAACCAGAAGTCGCGCAGGTCCTTGGCGAGCTTCTCCTCCAATCCGTGGTCCTTGGCGGTGTCGGCGATCGAGTAGCGCAGCTTCTCCCGCGCGATGCCGCGCAGGACGCCGGCCGAGCGGGCGTCGCTCTCCTCGATCATCGCCGCGAACTCCGCGAGGATGCGCAGATGCCGGTCGGCCGTCGAGAACAGGGTGTCGTCGAGGTCGAAGACGACGATGGCGGTCCCCCGCTTCGCGGCGGCCGCCGTCTCCTCGAGGAGGGCGTCGAGCAGCTCGGTCTGGGTCTTCACGCGCGGCGGGTGTTCTGCGGGGTCGCGTGCCAGATGCGCCGCAGCAGCAGGAAGCCCATCAGCGCGAACGGCGCCATGAACACGGGCCAGAAGGTCCAGTTCCGCGTCGTGATCCAGCCGAGCGCCAGCGACTGCACGCCGGTGCCGAGGTAGACGAACCCGTCGATGATGCCGACGGCCGTCGCGGCGGACTTGCGGCCGCCGAAGTCCATCGTCGCGGTGCCGGAGAGCAGGCCGTGCGTGCCGATCACGCAGATCGACATCAGGAAGACGAGGAAGCCGAGCGCCCAGCCGTCGCCGTTGAGCGCCGGGATCATGCACAGGGTCGCGACCGTGGCGACGCCGTACAGGAAGCCCGCGGCGGGGGCGCGGCGCGACTGGAAGAGCTTGTCGCTGACCGTGCCCGCGAACACGCCGCCGATGATGCCGGCGACCATGAGCATCAGCCCCCAGTTGTCGGAGGTGTACTTCCAGCCGCCGGAGAAGCCCGCGGCCATCTTCTCCTTGGCCAGGATGCGGTACCAGTGCATGACGCCGTTGCGGATGATCCCGGTGCAGAACTCGGTCAAGGCGATGGTCATGATGACGGGGTGCGTCAGCATCTGCTTGACGATGCGGGAGACGGGCGGGACCTCGTGGGTCACGTCGCCCGACGACGCGTCGCCGGTGTCGAAGTCCTCGAAGCCGGCCTCGGACGGGCGGTCCTTGAGCAGGACGAGCTCGATGAGGAAGAAGGCGCCGAGGAGCGCGGCCGGGGCGAAGAAGGCCCAGCGCGTGTGCTCGGGCAGGATGGGGCCTCCCCCCGCGACGAACTTGAGGATGCGGTCGCAGACGTCGAAGGCGAGCCACAGGCCCGTGGAGATCATGATGCCGAAGATGCCCGAGAAGGTGCCGCGCTCCCGCACGTGGAACCAATGCGCGTTGACCTTCACGATCGCGACGGCGCCGTAGCTCTGGAAGTACATGTTGACGCCGTACAGCGCCGAGAACACGAGGGTCAGGTGCGCGGCCTTCGGGTCGGGGAGGCCGAGGATGTGAGTGAGGTACAGGCCCATCGCGAGGTTCGCGGCCGCCGCGCCGAACGAGCCGATGAGCATCGCGCGCTTGCCTCCGATCTTGTCGGTGATCGGGCCGTTGACGAGGAAGGCGAGCGCGTACACCCAGGCGCCGACGCCGAAGATCGTGCCGAAGTCGGCCTTGCTCATGAGGTCGCCGAGGGCGGTCTTCGAGACCGTGAGGTTGTACCGGCCCATGTAGAGGAGGGCGTAGGTCAGGCCGAGAGGGAACCAGTTGAACAGGCGGCGGCGCTGATAGGCCGCGGAGTGGACGGGGGCGGGGATGTGATGCTCGGTCGAGGGGATGCTCATGGGGAGATTTTACCTCTATTCCGCGCCGGGCCGACGCGGACGCAGGAGCAGGCTCAGCGCCGCGCCCGCGACGGCGAAGGGGATCAAGGTCCTGGTCCAGGACGCCCAGCCGCCGCGGTCGATCATCGCTCCGACGAGGAGGATGGACAGGCCGCCCGCGGCGTGATGGACGCCGTCGAACAGCCCGGCGACGGCCCCGGCCGAACGGCGGCCGCCGGCGTCCATCGCGGCGGCGCCGCTGAGCAGGGCGTGGAGGCCGAAGGAGGCGGCGCAGGCCGCGCCGAGGAAGGCGAGGGCCGTCCCGGGCTCGAGGGCCCGGCCCAGGCCGAGCAGCGCTCCGGTCAGCGCGGCGAAAAGGACGGCCGCCGGGGGGCCGCGCCGTCCGCCGAAGGCCTTGTCCGACAGGAACCCGGCGAGGAGAGGGCCCGCCGCGGCCCCCCCCGCGGCCGTGGCGAGCGCGGCGCCGGACAGCGGCGTCCCGAGGCGGATGTGGTGCACCTCGTTCAGGAACTGGGCGGACCAGCCGAGCAGGCCCCAGCGCGCGGCGCCGGCGCAGGCCTCGAGCGCGGCGGGCACGAGCACGTCCAGGCGGCCGCGGAACGACAGGACCTCGGCGAGGGCCGGGCGGGGCTCGTCGACGGCCTCGCCGCCGGGAGCGAGCAGGGCGGCGCCGAAGGCCAGGAGCGCGGCGCCGGCGGGCAGCAGCGCGAAGGCCGCGGCCGGCAGGCGGGAGCCGAGCCACAGCCCCGCGGGCAGGGCCACGAACTCGGCCGGGAAGGCGAGCGCGCCGTAGAGCCCGGCGTGCCGCCCCCGCGTCCCGGGCTCGAGGCGCGCGGCGTTGATCCGGGCCGCGGCCGGCCCGGCGAAGGCCAGGAAATAGCACAAGGCGGCCTGGAGGATCGCGACCCCGACGAACATCGTTCCCTCTCGTCCGCCCAGGAAGATCGACCCGAGGGCGAGGGCGGCGGCGACGGCGCCCGCCGCCGCGTCACGCAGGGCGCGCCGCGCGCCGAACCGGTCGACGAGCGCCCCCGCGAAGCCCGCGGTCAAGGCGCGCGTCCACAGGCCCAGGCCGACGGCCAGGGCGAGCTGGTGCTTGGTCAGCTCGAGACGCGCGTCGGACGCCGCCGCCGCGGGCAGGGCGCCCGCGGCCAGCCCGAGGAGAAGGGCGGCGACGGCGAGGGCGGCGGTCCCGAGCGCCTGGCTCATCGCCGGGGCTTCGGGTAGTCCTTCAGGATCTGCAGCGGCTCGGCGTACGGCGAGCCCCACAGGTGGGCGTGCATCCTGGCGGCCCGGGCGGCGAGCGCCTCGTCCTTCACCACGACCTCGAGGTTGCGCGAGGCGTCGAGGTAGCCCCCCGCCCAGTTGCTCGTGCCGATCCAGGCGGTCTTGCCGTCGGCCACCATGTACTTGGAGTGCGCGGTGCGCGAGAACGGGATCGGGCCCTGCTTGGCCTCGGGCACGGTGATGACGCGCACCTCGATGCCGGGGACCAAAGACAGGCTCTTGAGGTGGACGACGGACTGCTCGTCCGTGTTCCAATGGGAGACGAGCAGCTTCACCTTCACCCCGCGCACGGCCGCGTCGCGCAGGGCGTTGTCGATCGGCGGATAGAAGCGCTTGGGCCGGGCGTAGGTCGTCGGGTTGTAGTCGAGGAGCTGGATGTCGAGCTCGGCCTTCGCCTCGCCGATGAGGCGGACGAGCTCCGACTCCGAGTCCCCGATGCCCGCGGGGTTCTGCCGCCAGGGGCTGGCGACGAGGTAGGCGCGAGCGGAGCGGTCCGCGTCCTTGGACGCCGGAGCGAGCGGCGGCTCCGGCTTGAAGCCGAGCTCGTACACCCTCGGGTCGGCCTCCTTCCAGTCGTGCTCGAACACCTTCTGGACGTTCGCGACGATGGAGCCGTCGCCGATCCTCAGCCCGACCTCGTGGACGTGCTTGAGCGCGCGCCAGTCGAAGTTCTGGCTGCCGACGTAAGCCTGGGTCGAGTCCACGACGAAGAACTTGGCGTGGATGATCCCGTCGCCGTTGACCTTGGACCAGTCGAGGATGCGCAGCTCGAGGCCGGGGATGGACTTCAGGCGCGCGATGCCGTCGAGGGAGTTCTTCTCGAACTTCTTCTCGAGCAGGACGCGGATCCTGACGCCGCGCTTGGCCGCGCGTTCGAGGGCCTGGAGGGACTGCTCGAGGGGCTCGCCGGTGGACGGCGTCACGTAGAACTGCTCGATGTCGATCGTCTTCTTCGCCGCGTCGAACATCGCGGGCCAGACGTCCTGGGCCAGGCGCAGGTCGGGCTCCGACAGGGTCGTCTCGACGGGGTACGAGTACACGAGCTCGAAGCCGGGCACGGAGAATTCCGCGCGGGCGGTCGTCGCGAGCAGGGCCAGCAGCAGCGGGGCGAGTCGGATCATGAGTCCTCCAGGATGATGTCGAGGCCGTGGAGCAAGGTGACGGCCTCGGGCAGGGAAAAGCGGGCCTTCTTGATCTTGGTGCGGAACGCGTCGATCTCGTAGGAGAAGGAGCCGCGCAGGTCGGCGCCGCGCAGGCGGCAGTCGTCGAGCCTGAGGCGCGGGAGCTTCGCCCCCGCGAAGGTGCCCTGGTCGAGCAGGCAATGGTCGAAGGCCAGGTAGTCGAGGGAGGACGCGCCCGCCCAGTTCGCTCCCCCCGCCCGGCAGGCCTTGAACGAGACGCCGCGCAGGCGCGAGCCGGTGAGCTTGGCCGCGGTGAGGTCGCAGCCCTCGAAGGAGCAGTCCTTGAACCGGCAGGCGTCGAACTCGAGATCCACGAGCTCGAGGCCCTTCGCGTCGAGCTCATCGAGCCCGGCGTCGCGGTGGACCGACCCGGCGTTCAGGCGCTCAAGCGCGAGCATCGTTCCTGGCCATCCGTCCGAAATAGTCGAGCATCGCCTGGCCGACGGCCTTGCTCACGGCGTGCTCGTCGACGCTGCCTCCGGTCAGGCGGGCCATCGTGGTCATGACCTCGCTCTCGAGCCTGCAGGGGTGGATGAGCTGGAAAGGGGCCAAGGTGTTGTTCATGTTCAGCGCGAAGCCGTGATAGGCGACGCCGGCGCGCACCGCGACGCCGATCGAGGCCAGCTTCTTGCGGCCGACCCACAGCCCGGTGAAGCCCTTCACCGTCGTCGCCTTCACGCCGAAGGGCGCGATCGCCTCGATGAGCACCGCCTCCAGCGCGGCGAGGTACGAGCGCGGCTTGAGGCCCAGGCCGCGCAGATGGAAGATGGGGTACCCGACGAGCTGGCCCGGGCCGTGCCAGGTGAGGTCGCCGCCGCGCTCGATCTTGTGGACCGGATAGGGCAGGGCCTTCGGGACGGCCTGCTTCGACGAGCGCCCGATCGTGTACACGGGGTGGTGCTGGCACAGGAGCACGGTGTCGGGGATCTTCTCCTCGCCGCGCTCGAAGACGAGCTTGCGCTGGAGGGTCCAGACCTCCTCGTACTCCTTGAGCCCCAGGTCCCGGACGAGCATCCTCTAGAAGACCGGGGCTTCGCGCTTGACCTGCAGCATGTGCACGGGATGGCCGAGCGCGACCTCGCAGGCCTCCGCGAAGGTCTCGGTCAAAGTCGGGTGCGGGTGGATGGTCTGGGCGACCTGCTCGAGCGTGACGCCGACGGACACGGCGAGGCAGGCCTCGCCGATGAGGTCGGACGCGTTGGTCCCCACGAACCCGGCGCCGAGGATGCGGTGCGTCTTCCGGTCCGCGACGACCTTGCAGAAGCCGTCGGTCTCGCGCGAGGCCATCGCGCGGCCGGACGCGGCGAACGGGAACTTGCCGGTCACCGTCGTGTAGCCCGCGGCCTTGGCCTCCGGGTCCGTCATGCCGACCCAGGAGATCTCCGGGTCGGTGAACACGGCCCACGGCACCTGGCCGCGCGCCTCGAGCGGCTCGCCGGCGATGGACTGCGCGGCGAGTATGCCCTCGCGGCTGGCCTTGTGGGCGAGGTACGGCTGGCCGACCACGTCGCCGATCGCGTAGATGTTGCCCGCGGAGGAGAGCATCTCGGTGTCCACGACGACGTGGCCGCGCTTGTCCGTCTCGACGCCGATCTTCTCGAGGCCGAGGCCCTTCGAGCGCGGCGCGCGGCCGACCGCCATCAGCACCTTGTCGCAGAGGATCTTCTTCTCCCCTTCCGGGGTCTCCGCGACGACCTCGAGGCGCTTGCCCTTCCGCGTCCACGACTTCGCCTTGGAGGAGAGCATGACCTCGACGCCGAGCTTGGTCAGGTTGCGGGAGACGGGAGAGACCAGGTCCTTCTCGATCACCGGCAGGAGGGAGTCCGTGAACTCCACGACCGTGACCTTCGTGCCGAGCTTGGCGAAGAAGGTGCCGATCTCGAGGCCGATGACGCCGCCGCCGACCACGACGAGCCCCTCGGGCGGGGTCTTGAGGTCGAGGGCCTCCTTGGAGCCGAGGATGTCCTTGCCGTCGATGACGAAGCCGGGGACCGACACGATCTCGGAGCCGGTCGCGATGATCGCGTGCTTGAACTCGACCTCCTCGGCCGTGCCGTCGGCCTTGGTGACCACGGCGGTGTTGGCGGTCGTGAACACGGCCGAGCCCTGGATGTGCTCTCCTTTGTTCCCCTTCACCAGGACGCCGATGTTCTTCACGAACCCGCCGATCATCTGGTCCTTCCACGCCACGACCTTGGTCCAGTCGAGCTGGTGCTTGGGGTCGTCGAAGCCGGCGTCCTTGGACTTCTTGGACTTGTGCGCGTGCCCCGCGGCGGCGATCAGCGCCTTCGACGGGATGCAGCCGTAGTTGAGGCACTCGCCGCCGAGCTTGTCGCGGTCCACGAGCAGGACCTTCCGGCCGAGCTGGCCCGCCTTGATGGCCGCCACGTAGCCGCCGGGGCCGCCGCCGATGATGAGCACGTCCGTCGAAATAGCCATGGTCTACCTCTTAGAGAAGGGTCTGCGGGTTCTCGAGATGCTTGATGATCGTGTTCATGATGCTCGCGGCGTCGGCTCCGTCCACGATGCGGTGGTCGAAGGACAGCACCCGGTTCATGAGGTCGCGCGCGACGACCTTGCCGTCGCGCACGACCGGGCGCTTGCCGAGCTTCATCAGGCCGAGGATCGCGACCTCGGGGTGGTTCACGATCGGGGTGGCGAAGAGCCCGCCGATCGGTCCGATGTTGGTGATGGTGACGGTGCCGTCCTGCAGGTTGGCGACCTCGATCGTCTTGGCGCGCACCTTCTCGGCGAGGGTCGAGATCTCCGTCGCCAGGGCCCAGATGTCCTTGTCCTGGGCGGCTTTGATGTTGGGCACGACGAGGCCCTGCGGCGCGGCGACGGCGATGCCGACGTTGTGACGGCGCTTGATGACGATCTCTCCGGCGGCTTCATCCAACGACGAGTTGAACATCGGGAACTCGGACAACGCCTTGGAGAGGGCGCGGACGATGAAGGGCAGGAAGGTGAGTTTTATCCCCTTCTTCGCGGCTTCCGGCTTGAGCTTCTCGCGCAAGGCGAGGACGGCGGTCATGTCGCATTCGTCCACATGAGTCACATGCGCCACGGTGCGGCGCGACTGCTGCATCTTCTCCGCGATCTTTCGGCGGATGCCGGAGAAGGGGACAGTCGTGTCGCCGTTCTGGCGCGCGATCGACACCGGCGCGTAGCCGGACCCGGTCGAGGTCGTGGATGCGATCGCGGGTTCTTGTCGTGTCGTTGCCGTCGCCGTAGGCGCCGCAGGCGCCAAAGGGGCTTTTGCTCGAACATCGGTCTCCGAGATGCGTCCTCCCGGGCCCGTTCCCGTGACCCTCGACAGATCCACGCCGAGGTCCGTCGCGAGCTTCTTGACGGCGGGCGTCGCGTTCGCCTTGGAGTTGTCGTATGAACCGCCGCGCGACGGCGTCGCGGCGGCGGGGGCGCCGGCCTTGAACCCGGAGAGGTCGCTCGCGAGCACCCGTCCCTCGGGACCGGATCCCTGCACCTGGCCGATGTCGATGCCCTGATCCTTCGCCATCTTGCGCACCATCGGAGTGGCGAGGACCTCGGAGGCGGGCTTGGACGGCCGCGGCGCCGCTGGCGCGGCGGCGGCCTTAGGGGAATCGGCCGTAACGGATTGAGTGCTCGTTACGACGGACCCTTTGACGCCCCCATACGTGACCAAGGGAGAATGCACCTTTACCTTTTCGCCCGGCTTGGCGTGGAGCTTCGTGATCGTGCCCGTTTTCGGCGAAGGGATCTCGACCTCCGCTTTATCCGTCAATACCGCGGCGATCGGCTGGTTCTCTTCGACGTTCGCCCCCTCTTTCACGAACCACTTCACCAGTTCGCCTTCGACGAGCCCCTCCCCGATGTCGGGCAGGTTGAACACGAAGACCCCCGCGCCGGACGCGGGAGCGGGGCGCTCGACGACCGCGGTCGCCGAAGCTTGCGGCGCCTTCGGCGCCGCGACGGAATTCTTGACGGCGACTTTCTCCTTCGCCGGCTCGGCGGCTCCGCCGCCGGAAATCTCGATTGTCGCCAAGGGCGTGTGCACCTTGATCTTCTCGCCGGGCTTCCCGTGCAGCGCCACGATCTTCCCCGCCTTGGGGCTCGGGATCTCGACTTCCGCCTTATCCGTCAACACCGCGGCGATGGGTTGGTGCTCCGAGACCGTCTCGCCCACCTTGACGAACCATTTGACGATTTCACCTTCAACGAGTCCCTCACCGATGTCCGGCAGATTGAATTCGAAGTTCATGTTCTCTCTCGTTTACAAAGGTGCCAGGCCTACCGATGTTTGCGTTAGTGCCAGGCTTACCGCTATTCCCCGCCGGTATAATGCAAACATCGGTAGGCCTGGCACCATATTAGAAGCTTAACGTCTTTCTCGCGGCCATGACGACCCGGTCCGCGTCGGGGATGTAGTACTGCTCGAGACGGAAAAGGGGCATGCGGATGTCCCAGCCGCCGACGCGGGCGACGGGGGCCAGGAGGCGCAGCAGGCCGCGCTCGGCGATGAGGGCGGACAGCTCGGCGGCCCAGGAGCCGGTGTTCGGGGCCTCGTGGGCGATGACGCAGCGGCCGGTCTTGCCGACGGAGGCGAGCACCGCGTCGAGGTCGAGCGGGGCGAGGGTGCGCAGGTCGAGGATCTCGACGGAGGCCCCGTCATCCTGCTCCAGGCGCTCGGCCGCCTTCTCGCAGGTGACGGTCATGGCACCCCAGGTCAGCAAGGTGATGTCCTTCCCCTCTTTGACGAGGCGCGCCTTGCCGATCTCCACGGTGTAATGCCCCGACGGGACCTCGCCCTTGGCCGAGCGGTAGAGGAGCTTGGGCTCGAAGAACACGACGGGGTCGGGGTCCTCGATGGCGGCGATGAGGAGGCCTTTCGCGTCGTAGGGAGTCGACGGGATGACGACCTTGATGCCCGGCGTGTGGCAGAAATAGGCCTCGGGGCTCTCCGAGTGATGCTCGGGGGCGTGGATCAGGCCGCCGTGCGGGGCGCGCAGGACGAGGGGCACGGACATCTTGCCGCGCGAGCGGGAGCGGATGCGGCCGAGGTGGCAGACCACCTGGTCGAAGATGGAGGGCATGAAGCCGTCGAACTGGATCTCCGCGACGGGCCGCATGCCCGTGATGGCGAGGCCGATGGCCGAGCCCATGATGCCGATCTCGGCGAGCGGGGTGTCCACGACGCGGTCGTCGCCGTACTTCTTCCACAGGCCCTCGGTGGCGCGGAACACGCCGCCGTTGCGGCCGACATCCTCGCCGAGGATCATGACGCGTTCGTCCTGGCCCATGGCGACGTCGAGCGCCTCGTTGACGGCCTGCACGAGGTTCAAGGTGCGGACGGCGGCGGGCTTCGGGGCGGTCTTCACGGGAACCTCCCTTCCGTCGGAGGAAGCGACATGAGGATCTTCGCCCCGCCCTTGAACTTGAGCAGCTCCTCGAGCTCGGCGCGCTGCTCGATCAGGGCCCGCGGCGCCTTGTCGTAGTTGTCCGCGAACATGTTCAGCGGGTTCGGCGCCGGGAATTCTTCATACGCTTTGACTTCCCCGTCGATCCAACTCTGAGTCTTCGCGGCCAATTCTTTTTCTTTCTTCTCGTCCCACAGCTTCTTCGCCGTCAGGAACTTCTTGAAGCGCGAGATCGGGTCCTTCCTGCGCCAGGCCTCGACGTCCTTGCTGTCACGGTAGCGCGTCGCGTCGTCGGCCGTCGTGTGGTGGCCCATGCGATAGGTCTCGCACTCGATGAGCGTGGCGCCCTCGCCCTTGCGGGCCCGCGCCACGGCCTCGGCCGTCGCCGCGTACACCGCCAGCGCGTCGTTGCCGTCCACCTGGACGCCGTGGACGCCGTAGCCCCACGCCTTCTGCGCCAAGGTCTGCGAGGCGGCCTGGCGCTTGCGCGGGACCGAGATCGCCCAGCCGTTGTTCTCGATGATGTAGATCGCGGGCAGCTTGAACTGGCCGGCGAAGGTCAGAGCCTCGTGCAGGTCGCCCTTGGACGAGGTGCCGTCGCCGCAGTAGGTCATCGCCACGCCGCCCTGGCCCTTGAGCTTCTGGCCCCAGGCGAGGCCCGCGACCTGGGTCAGGTGCGTGCCGACGGGGATGGAGAAGATCATGTCGTTGTTGCCTTCGGGGAAATGCGTGCCGCGGTCGTCGCCGGCCCAGTACAGCAGGCCGTAGCGCATCTGCATGCCGCGCGCGAAGTACACCCCGCCGCCGCGGTAGGTCGGGACGACCCAGTCGGAGGGCTTCAGCGCGAGCGGAGGCACGCACTGGGTCGCCTCCTGGCCGGTGATCATCGGATAGGTGCCCAGGCGCCCCGAGCGCTGGAGGAGGATGGCGCGCTCGTCGAAGGCGCGTATCTGGAACATCAATCGGTACATCTCGAGCAGCAGTTTGTCGGAGACCTTCGGCATCAAGGATTTGTCGAAGGTCCCGTCGATCGCGAGGATCTCGAGGCGCTTGATGTCGAGCGAAGCGATCGTCTTAAGGGGCATGGTTCTCCAGGTGTCCCTTCATGAACAGCTCGGCGGCGCGGTACGAGGACCGGACGAACGGGCCAGAGGCTACGTAGAGGAAGCCGTGCCTCTTCGCGATCTCGCCAAATCTTTTGAAATCGTCGGGATGAATGAATTTGTCGACCATCAGATGATGACGCGACCCCGAGGGCCTTAGATACTGACCGAGCGTCAATATGTCGACCCCCACGGCGCGGATGTCGTTGAACGCCTGGATGAGTTCCCCTTCCGTTTCTCCCAATCCGAGCATCAAAGATGTCTTGGTCGGGGCCTTCGGCCGGTATTTCTTGGCATGGGCCAGGACGTCCAAGGATTGCCGGTAGCCCGCCTTCGCGTCGCGAACGGACGACGTCAATCTTTCCACGCATTCGACGTTGTGGGCCACCACATCCGGGCCGGCGTCGAGGACCGTCTCGAGAAGCGCCTTATCGGCGCGGAAATCCTGGAGAAGCATCTCGAGCTTCATCCCAGGATTGATCTTCTTTATCTCGCGTATGCAAGCCGCCAGATGCCCCGCGCCCTGATCGGGCAGGTCGTCGCGGCAGACGGTGGTCAGCACGACGTAATCGACCGCCATCTCCTTGAGCGTCTGGGCGAGCTTCGCGGGCTCCTCGGCGTCGGGCGCCGGCGGCTTCAAGGCCGTTCCCACGGAGCAGAACCGGCACCCGCGCGTGCACGTGTCCCCCATCACCATGAAGGTGGCCGTCCCCCCGCCCCAGCACTCGCCCAGGTTGGGACAGCGGGCTTCCTCGCAGACGGTGGAGAGGCCGCGCGAGCGGGAGGCGTCCTTCAGGCGCGCGACGACCGGCCCGGTGGGCAGCTTGACCTTCAGCCAGGGAGGGAGGCGCTCCGCGGCCCGGGGCATGCTCAGTGCGTGCCCTTGTCCGCCAGCCAACGCTCGGCCTCGAGGGCGGCCTTGCAGCCGTTGCCGGCGGCGGTGATCGCCTGGCGGTAGCGGTGGTCCATGACGTCGCCGGCGGCGAACACGCCCGACACCGAGGTGCGGGTGCGGTCGTCGGTCACGATGTAGCCGTTCTCGTCCTGCTTGAGCTGGCCGCCGAGGAAGCCGGTGGTCGGCTCGTGGCCGATGGCCATGAACACGCCGCCGGTCTTGAGCTCGGTGACCGCGCTCGTCTTCAGGTTCTTGAGCTTGACGCCCTCGACGTGCCCGTTGCCGAGGATCTCGTCGATCGTGGAGTCCACGACGAAGGTGATCTTGGGGTTCTTCCTCGCGCGGTCGAGCATGATCTTCGAGGCGCGGAAGGTGTCGCGGCGATGGACCAAGGTGACCTTCGAGGCGAACTTGGTGAGGAAGCTGGCCTCCTCCATGGCGGTGTCGCCGCCGCCGACGACCACGACCTCCTTGTTCTTGAAGAAGAAGCCGTCGCAGGTCGCGCAGGCGGAGACGCCGTGGCCCATCAGGCGCTTCTCGCTCTCGATGCCGAGCCACTTCGCGTTGGCGCCGGTGGCGATGATCAGGGCCTGGGCCGAGGCGGCGGTGCCCTCCGAGGTCTCCACGTAGAAGGGGCTTTCGTTCTTCAGGTCGACCTTGGTCACGTACTCGTTGACGATCTTCACGCCCAGGCGCTGCACCTGCTTCTGCATGCGCTCCATGAGCTCCGGGCCGGCGATGGGTTCGGGGAAGCCGGGGAAGTTCTCGACGTCCGAGGTGATCATGAGCTGGCCGCCCATGGAGACGCCTCCGAAGACGAGGGGGTCCATGTTCGCGCGCGCCGAGTAGATGGCGGCGGTGTACGCGGCCGAGCCGGAGCCGATGATGACGATCTTCTTGGATTCTGCCATGGGGCGATTATAACATTTCACCCCCCCCGCACCCGTCCGGGGGTCAGACCTCCCGTTGTTGCGTTGTTTAATAACGCAACAACGGGAGGTCTGACCCCTTCGGGCATTGCTAGACTATCCCCGATGCCTGACATGATATGGCTCAACGGGGTCGAGTGCCGCTCGAGGATCGGGGTTCCGGCCGCCGAGCGGGCGCGCCGTCAGAGGCTGCTGGTGGACGCGGGGCTCGAGGTGGACGCCCGGCCGGCGGCGGCGCGGGACGACTTCCGGCGGACGGTGGATTACTGGGCCGTGGAGAAGCTCCTGCGCGCCGAGGCCGAGTCCAAGGACTGCGCGCTCATCGAGACCCTGGCCGAGCGCCTGGCCGCCGCCGTGCTCCGGACCCAGCCGCTCGTCGTGGCGGCGACGATCCGCGTGCATAAGACCCCCGCCGTCATGCCCAAGACCCGTGAAGTCGTCATCGAGATCCGGAGGACGAGATGATCATCCGAAAGCTGTACCGGTTCGAGGCCTCGCACATCGTGCGCAACTGCTCCTCCGACCGCTGCAAGTACTCCGTGCACGGGCACAGCTTCCGCTGCGAGCTCCTGCTCACCGCCGACCGGCTCGACCGCGGGCAGATGGTCTACGACTTCGGCCTGCTCAAGGGCGGCGTGAAGGACTTCCTCGACGGCTTCGACCACGCCTCGCTGTTCTGGGACAAGGAGGCGCCGGCCTACGTCAAGGCGATGAAGGACCACTCCAAGCGCTGGGTCTCCCTGCCCGTCTCCCCGACGGCCGAGCAGCTCACGCGCGTGGTCTTCGTCGCCGTTCAGGCGATGCTCGACAACACGGTGAAGACGAACGGCGACGACACGGCGCGCGTCCACTCCGTCATCCTGCACGAGACGGAGACCGGCTACGCGCAGTGCTTCCGCTCGGACGCCTACGACGCGCAGATGGGCGAGATCCACCTCAAGGACATCGTGTTCTCCCCGCAGGTCAAGGCCGAGTGGGCCGACCCGAGGATGTGGGACAAGCTCCTCAAGGGCGTGAAGACCGTCAACCCGACGATCGAGACCCAGATAGACGCGCCGGTCCCCCCCAAGCCCCGCGGCCGCGCGCGCTGAGGGTCAGGCGATGAGGCGGCCGCCGTCCACGGTGAGCTCGGCCCCCGTCGAGTAGTCGGCGGACTCGGCGAGGTACAGGCAGGCGCGCGCGACGGCCTCCGGCGTGCCCAGGCGCTTGAGCGGGACGGCCTCGGCGATCTTCCGCTTCTCCGCCTCTCCCATGGCGTCCGGCGCCAGGACGGGGCCGGGCAGGACCGCGTTCACGCGGATCTCGGGGGCCAGGGACTTGGCGAGGAGCTTGTTGGCGCACAGCAAGGCGGCCTTCGACGCGCAGTAGGGCCCGAAATCGGCGTACGGGCGGTGCCCGGCCCAGTCCGCGATGTTGATCACCGCTCCTTCCCCCGTGCGCTTGAGCCAGGGGGCGCAGGCCTGCGCGAGGTAGTAGGGCGCGCGCGCGTTCACGGCCATGTGGCGGTCCCAATCCTCGGGCGTGGCGGCCGCGAACGGCGTGCGCTCGTACAGCGAGGCGGAGTTGACCAGGATGTCGATGCCGCCGAAGCGGCGGGCGACCGCGTCGGCGAGCTTGCGCGGCGCGTCCGCGTCGAGCAGGTTGGCGCGGAAGACGTCGGCGTCGGCGCCGGACAGGGACTTCACGCCCGCGACGAGCTTGCGCGCCTCGGCGGCGGAGGTGTTGTAGTGCGCGGCGATGCGCGCGCCCTTGGCGGCGAAGGCGAGGGCGATCACCCGTCCCACGCGCCGCGCCGAGCCCGTGACGAGGACGACCTTGCCCTTCAGGTTCATTTCTTCGTCCCCTGGGGGGGCGGGGCCAGGCCCGGCTTCGGCATCACGAGGCCGGTGCTCAGCATGCGCATCACGAGCTGCTGGATCTTCAGCATCTTGGCCTGCTGCTCCTGGGGGGTGGTGATCGTGTTCGTGGCGATGCCGGTCTTGAGCTCCTGGAGCATTTTATTGAGCTCGTCGAAGTCGGCCTTCGCCTGAGGCGTCATGTTCTTCGTGATCGCGGGGTTGCTCAGCATCGGCGAGATCGACTCGAGCATGCCGACCATGCTCTTGTTCATCGCTTCGCCCTGGGCCGTCATCTGCTGGACCTTCTGCATCTCGGTGGGCTCGGCGGCGGCGGTCTCCTCGCCGGCGGGCCCGCGCAGGAGGTCGAGCCCGGAGGCGCCCGCGGGGGCCCCAGCCGCCGGGGCCTGCGCCGCGGCCGCCTGCACCTGCTGCATCTGGCGCTGGAGCTCCGCCATCTGGTCCTCGGTCGGGGCGGCCTGAGCCGCGACGGCGGCCATCTGGGCGGCGGCGGAGTACTTGTCCACCATCAGCCCCGTCCCGTACTGGAGGCCGAGGGCGGCGGCGGCGAGGACGGCGCAGGCGCCGCGCGCGGCCCAGGCGTCGGCCTTGAACAGGGCGGCCAGGCCGCAGGCCGCGATCCACGCGGCGAGGAGCGCCGGGACGAACCACGCCGCCGGGAGCATCCGCGAGAGGGCCTGCACGGGCGCCGCCGAGAGCGCGACGGCGGCGACGAGCAGGGCCCGGTCGAAATCCCCGGCGGACCCGAGGCCTCGGCCGAGGCCGTAGAGCAGGCTCGAGGCGAGGAGGTACAGCGACGCCCACGCGCCGAGGCCGAGGAGGCCGACGGCCCCGACCTGCCACGCGGGGTAGGACCGGAGGAGGGCGGGGTTCGACAGCTCGATCTGGACGAGGTTCAGCGCGAAGAACAGCGCCCCCCAGAACAGCGCCGCCGCGAAGATCGCGCCGGGGCCGGGCGCGGGGCGCGCCTCGAGCCGGGCGAAGACGCCCGGCGCGTTGACGAGCGCCGTCAGCGAGAGCTCGAGGAGCTCCGGCAAGGTCGGCGCCTTGGGCGGCGGGGCTTCCTTCTTCTCGGCGACGGGTTCGCTCATGATCGTTGCTCCGCGCGGCGTCCGGCCCAGGTCGAGTCCTCGAGGCGGATCTTCGGCAGCTCGCGCTCGAGCGGCACGACGAGCAGGGCGGCGGTGTAGCCGCCCTTGCTCTTGATCCTCAGGCCCCCGCCGATGCGCTCGAGGAAACGGCGCGACATGGACAGGCCCAGCCCCAGGCCGTGCGAGCCGCGGCGCGCCGACACGAAGGGCTCGAACATCGTCGCCTTGTCGGTCTCGGAGACGCCGCCGCCGTCGTCGGAGACCTCGATCTCCGCGTTGGCGCCCTCGCGGCGGAGCAGGACCGTCACGGCCCCCCCGCCGCGGGCGGCGCAGGCCTCGAAGGAGTTCTGGAGGACGGCGAGCAGCGCCAGCTCGATCGAGCGGCGCTCGGAATGGACCGGCGGCGGCGCGCTCTGGACGAGGACGGAGACCTGGACGCCGTCGGGGGCGAAGGCCTCCCGGCACTCGTCGATGCAGGAGGAGACGAGCGCGGCAAGGTCCAGCGCCGCCGGGGTCGGGGGGCGCGCCGTCGTCAGCGCGCTCTGGTCTCCCAGCACGCGGGAGAGCTTGACGCCGAGCTCCCCGGCGGCCTTGCGCAGGCGCTCCACGCGCTCGGCCTGGCGCGGGTCGTCTTTCGGCGCCAGCGCGATCGCCTCGGCCACCGAGCTGATGGTGATCGCGTAGTCGCGCAGCTGGAAAAGGGCGTAGGAGAGGTATTCCCCGATCTGGGCCGCGCGCAGCCGCGCGAGCGTGCCCCGGGCGACGGCCGCGGAGCGGGCGCGCGCCGGGGCGAGCGCCAGCCCGGCCGCCGCCGGCGGAAGCGCGAACAGGAGCCCGCGCACGCCGAGGGTCCACAGGAGCTCGGGGTTCTCCCCGGGCCCGGGGCCGAGCGTGGCGAGGAGGAAGGCGGTGAAGGCGGCCGGCACGACGGAGGCCAGGGCCCCGGCGGCGGGCCCGAACTCCAGGGCGAGGACGACCGCCGGGGCCAGGACGCCGAGGTCGACGACGCCGGCCCACTGCTGGGTCCACTGCGCGACCCACATCACGAGCAGGATGTCGGCGCCGCAGAAGGCGCCCAGGGCGAGCCGCCGGGCTTTCGCGTCCCGGAACTTGCCGGAGAAGACGGCCGCGGCCGACGCGGCGACGGCGGCCGCCGCGGCGAGCGCCGGCACGGCGACGCTGACGGCCTTGCCGCGCGCGCCGAGGAAGGCGGCGGCCAGCACGAGCAGGAGGTTCACGGCGCGCAGCGCCCAGAGCGCGGGGTTCATCGCGCGCCAAGTATAGCCGAAAATCATAGAATGAGCCAGGTCCGAAATCCCATGCGTCTGAGCCTCCGCCTCGCCCTCGTCTTCGCCGTGTCCGGCGGCCTCGTCACCGGCGGCCTGGTGCTGCTCGGGGTGCGCTCCTCCCGCCACGAGGCCTACGCCCAGGCCGAGCACCTGGGCGCGGTGACCTTGACCGCCGTGCAGGCCGTGGTCCAGTCCGAGGCGCGCCAGGGCCGCCTGGGCGAGGTCGGCAAGCGCTTCACCGACCTCATCCGCCACGCCCAGATCGCGACCATCGTCGTCCGCGACCGCAAGGGCAAGCGCCTGGTCGGCAGCAACGAGGACCCGAAGCTGATCGGCCGCGAGCCGCGCTCCGGCCGCCGGATCGCCCAGGTCGACGACGGCATCTACGACGTCGAGGGACCGGTGGACCTCGGCCCCCGCGGCAAGGGCGTCGTGCAGGTGGGCTTCCGCACCGACGCCCTCGAGCGTCGCCTCGACGAGATCGGCGCGCGCGGCGTGCAGGCGGGCGTCACCGCCTTCGGCGCCATCACCTTGATCGCCTGGCTGATCGGCCTGTTCGCGGGCGAGCGCCTGGAGCGCCTCGTGGGGCGGCTCGAGGCGATGGCCGCCGACCCGCAGAACTTCCGCCGCCTGGGCGGCGAGGGCGACGGCGACGAGGTCTCCCGCCTCACGACCGCCTTCAACCGCATGGGCGTCAGCCTCAAGGCCGAGACCCGCCGCCGCCGCACGCTCGAGGCGGAGAAGCGCGAGCTCGCCGCGATGCTCGTCCACGACCTCAAGACGCCGATGACCGTCATCCGCTCCGGCCTCACCTTGCTCTCCGATTTCGCGACCACGGGCGGCAAGCGCGAGCACAACCGCACCTTCGAGCTGCTCGAGATGTCCACGGCCCGCCTCCAGCGCATGGTCGAGGACGTGCTCCAGCTCGCCAAGCTCGAGGAGACCGCCGCCCTGTCCCAAACCGACCTCGTGGAGATGAGCGCGCTGGCCCGGGCCTGCGCCAAGGATTTCGGCCTGATCGTGGCCGACCGCAAGCAGCGCCTGGACCTGGCGCTCCCCGACGAAGCGCCTCCCCCCGTGCTCGGCGACCCCGCGCTCCTGCGCCGCGTGCTCGACAACCTCGTGCACAACGCGGTCGAGCACACGCCCGCGGGCGGGCGCATCTCCATCAAGGTCCGCGCCGAGGGCGCGGACAAGGTGCTCGTCGAGGTGAGCGACTCCGGCCCGGGCGTCCCCCCCGAGGCGCGCGAGGAGCTGTTCCGGAAGTTCTTCCAGCGCGACATGAAGCGCCACGTGGGCAATGTCGGCCTGGGCCTGGCCCTGTGCGAGAAGGTCGTCACGCGCCACGGCGGCGCGATCGGCGTCGGCGACGCCGAGGAGAAGGGCGCCCGCTTCTACTTCACGCTTCCCGTCGCGCCCGAGCCAGAAGCCGTCTGACCGAGCGCATCGGCAGGCCGGTCACGTTGTCGCGGTCGCCGACGATGCGCGCCACCAGCGGGTCGTGCCGGTCCTGGACGGCGTAGGCGCCCGCCTTGTCCATGTGCTTGCCCGCCAACCGCTTCAGCCGGTCCGCGTCGAGGAGCCGTGCGTACACCTTGGTGACCGCGACCTCGGTGTACACGCGCCGCCCGATCGCGAGCGCCGTGCCGGTGTAGACGCGCTGCGTCCGCCCCGACTGCAAGGTGATCATGCGCACCGCGTCCTTCAGGTCCTTGGGCTTGCCCAGGATCTCGCCCATGCAGACCACGATGGTGTCCGCCCCGAGCACGGGATGGCCGGGATGCCGCTTGGCGACATCCAATGCTTTAAGCCGTGCTAATTTGACGACGTGTTTCCGCGGGTCCTTCTCGGAGATGTTCTCGTCCACGCCGCTGGGGTCGACGCTGAAGCTGACGCCGGCCGCCCTCAGGATCGCTCTACGCCGAGGCGAAGCCGAGGCGAGGATGAGCTTCAAAAGAGGTCCGTGTAATCGCCCCATTTCTCGGTCCGCACGTTCTGGGGCGGTATGCCGAGCCCCTCCAACCCTTCTCTCAGTTCCTGCACCATCTTATTGGGCCCGCAGAGGTAATAAACCGCCGCCGCGTCGTTCGCGGCGGCGAACACCGAGCCCGCGTTCCACCGTCCGATCTCCCCTTCCCAATTCGAGTTGGCGCCGGGTTGAGTCACCTTCTCGTTGACGCTGATGCCGTTCTGGCGCCAGCCCGCGTACTCGTTCCTATACAGGAGCCCCTCCGGCCTCTTCGCCGCGACGCAGAGGGTGATGCGGTTCTCATTGTGCATCCCGATCTTGAGCAGGCACATCGCCCGGAACGGGGTGAGCCCCGTTCCTCCCGACACGAGCACCGCGTGGCGCGCCGACCCGTCGTACACCCATTTCCCGAAGGGCCCCCGCACGGCGAGCCCCCCCTCCGCGTGCGGCTTCAGCGCCCCGAGGCGCTCGGAGAACGCCCCGACCATGCCCACCGTCACCTCGAAATAGTCCTTCTCCGTGAGGGGCGACGAGCAGATCGAGTACGCGCGCCAGGTCTTGGGGTCGTCGGCGAAATGGAACATCAGGAACTGCCCGGGGGTGAAGCGGAACCCCGTCGGGGAGGCGAAGCGGAAAGTGCGCACGCCCGGCGCCTCGTCGCGGGCCTCGAGGAGGGCGGGCCAGTAGGTCGGGTGGGCGGCCTTGGTCACGCGACCTCGCCCGCGAGCCAGCGGAGATAGGGCTTCGCGCCGCGGTCGACCGTCAGGGCGATCACCTCGGGAACGGAGTAGGGATGGTTCGCCGCGACCCAGCGCTCGAGCGCGGGCAGCTTCGCCGCCGTGGTCTTCGCGACGAGCAGGCACTCCGCGTCGCGGCACGGGCGTCCCTTCCAGCGGTAATGGGAGACGACTCCCGGGACGACGTTCACGCAGGCGGCCAAGCGCTCCGTCACCAGGCCTTTCGCCAGCAGCTCCGCCTTCCTCCCCCGCGGGGCGGTCATCAGGACGACGCGATAGGGGCTCGCCACGGGCCGGGCTCTACCGGTACGTCAGGGACCCGACGACGTGGATCTTCAGCATGTTCGAGGCCTTGTGCTTCGCCGTGCCCCCGGCGGTCACCAAGGTCGTCTCGCCCTGCTTGACCACGCCGCTCTTGAGGAGGATGCGTTCGCCGTAGCCGAGCATCTCGTCCGTGGTCTTGCCGAGCGGGCAGATCATCGGCGCGATGCTCCAGTACAGCGCGAGCTGGTTGTAGGTGGCCTTCAGCGGCGTCATCGCCACGATCGGCGCGTACGGCCGGTACTTCGACATGATGCGCGCCGACCAGCCCGTCATCGTGTAGACGATCACGGCCTTGGCGCCGGTGACGTCGCAGGCGTCGTGCGTCGCGCGCGCGAGCGCGTGGGCGAAGCCGGTCTCAGGCGAGTCGAGCAGCCCGTGCGGGATCATGCGGTAGCGGAAGTTGGACGCCTCGGCGCGGCGGATGATGTCGGCCATCACCGTCACCGTCTCGACGGGGTACAGGCCGACGGCGGACTCGCCGGACAGCATGACCACGTCGGCGCCGTCGTAGATCGCGTTGGCCACGTCGCTCGCCTCGGCGCGCGTCGGCTGGGCGTGGCTGATCATGCTCTCGAGCATCTGCGTGGCGACGATGGAGAGCTTGCCGGCGTCGTTGGCCCGGCGCACGAGCATCTTCTGCAGGGCGGGCACCTCGGCGGCGGACAGCTCGACGGCCAGGTCGCCGCGGGCGATCATGATGCCGTCGGCGGCGTCGAGGATGTCGTCGATGCGGTCGAGCGCGAGCGGATGCTCGATCTTCGCGATGATGCGCGTCGGCGCCCCGGCTTTCTGGATGATGCGGCGGGCCTTGAGGATGTCGTCGGGCGAGCGCACGAAGGACAGCGCCACGTGGTCGATGCCGCACTTGAGGCCCATGTCGAGGTCGCGCAGGTCCTTCGCCGTCAGCGCGGGAAGGTCGATGTCCGCGCCGGGCAGGTTGATGCCCTTGTGCTCCTTGAGCTTGCCGCCGATGACGACCTCGCAGTCCACCCAGTCCGAGCCGGTCCTGAGCACGGACAGCACGATGGAGCCGTCGTCGAGGCGGATCTCCATCCCCTTCTTCACGGTCTGCGGGAGCTTCTTGAAGCTGGTGGAGAACTCCTCGGCCGTGCCCGGGATGTCGGCGACGCTGATGCGGGTGCGCGCGCCCTTGCGCAGGTCGATGGCCTCGCCGTTGCGCAGGCGGCCGACGCGCAGGCGCGGGCCCTGCAGGTCCATGACGACCGAGCAGGCGCGGCGGCTCTGCCGGGACATGGAGCGGATCAAGTTGACGTTCTTCTCGAGCTCCGCGAGGGAGGCGTGGGAGCAGTTCAGGCGGAACGCGTCGACGCCCGCGGCGAGCAGGTCGAGCATCACGGCGGGCTTGGCGGAGACGGGGCCGAGCGTGGCGAGGATCTTCGTGAGCTTGGGGCGGGTCGTGGGCGGCTTGTGCTGGTGATTGGACATTAGCTGTTCAGTACCTTCCTTAGATTTGCGCCGTTGACCGGCGAGACGACCCCCTTCTCCGTGACGATCGCGGTGACGAGCGCGTGGGGCGTGACGTCGAAGCCGAAGTGATGGGCCTTCGCGCCCTTCGGCGCGATCTTCGCGCCGAAGATCTCGACGACCTCCTGGATCGAGCGCTCCTCGATCGGGATGAGGTCGCCGTGCTTCGTCGAGAGGTCGACGGTGGTGGACGGGGCCACGACGTAGAACGGTATGCGGTGGTGCCGGGCGAGGATGGCCAGCCCGTAGGTCCCGATCTTGTTGCACACGTCGCCGTTGGCGGCGATGCGGTCGGAGCCGACGATCACCGCGTCGATCTTCCGCGTCTTCATCAGGTGGGCGGCCATGTTGTCGGTGATGAGTGTCGCCGGGATGCCGGCCATCATCAGCTCCCACAAAGTGAGCCGCGCGCCCTGAAGGTAGGGCCGCGTCTCGCAGGGGTAGACGTGCTTGACCTTGCCGGCGAGCCACCCTCCGCGGATCATGCCGACGGCGGTGCCGATCCCGGCGGTGGCCAGGGCGCCGGCGTTGCAGTGGGTGATGACGTTCGAGCCGCGGCGCAGGAGGGCCGCGCCGAGGGCCGCCATGCGGGCGTTGAAGCCGAGGTCGTCCTCGTAATATTTCACCGCGGCGGCGGCCATGCGCTTGGAGAGGGTCTTCTCCGGGCCGGCCTTCGCGACGGCCAGCATGTGGTCGAGCGCGTGCATGAGGTTGACGGCCGTGGGGCGGGCGCGGCGCAGGACGGGCTCGGCCTTGAGGACCTCCGAGAGCCTGTTGCGGCGGGCGGCGAGCGCCATCCCGTAGGCGGCGGCGCAGCCGATCAGCGGGGCGCCGCGCAGGACCATGTCCTTGGTCGCCTTCGCCACGTCGGCGGCGCTCCGGCAGGTCGCATACTTGACGGTCCTCGGCAGATAGCGCTGGTCGAGGACGATGAGGCGGTCCCCCTTCCAGACGATGTGCTTGATCGGGTCTTCGTGCAGCGGCTTCTTGGCCATTCTTTCGGAGACGATTATAGCTTTTACGGCGGGGCCCGTATAAACGGGACGAGGGCGAACAAGGCTCGATGCCTTGTTCGCCCTCGCACTTCGCGCCGGCGAAGACGGATCGCCGCTCTTTAGGGGATGGAGTCCATCACCCGCTTGAGCTGCTCCTCCGTCTTGCCCACGATCTCGACCGTCTTCTCACGGCCGTTGGCTCCGCGCAGAATGCTGACGCGCTTGCCGGGAACCTCGAAGAACTCGGCGAGGTAATCCTTGAGCGCGGCGTTGGCCTTCTCGTCCACCGCCGGGGCGGCGACCTTCACCCGCAGCACGCTTCCGATGCGGCTGACCACTTCGTTGTCCATGGCGTTAGGGATGACGCGCACTTTCACGATCATGCAGGGGCCTCCTTGGATGTCGGACTAGGGTGCAAAAATCTGTGTGCCGACGCGGACCATGTCCGCGCCTTCTTCGACCGCGATCTCGAAATCGCGGCTCATGCCCATCGACAGCTTTCCGTCAGGCAGGTGCTGATCCCTCAGCTCTCGCAAGAGTCTGAAGCTGGGCCTGACCGCTTCCAGGGGCTCTATGTTGGGCGCGATGCCCATGAGGCCTTGGAGCTCGAGGCCCGGGAGTCTCCTCACCGCCTCGATCAATCCCGGCAATCCCGCCGGGCTCACGCCGTACTGCGTCTCGCTTTCAGAGAGCTTCACCTGCAGCATCACGGGGAGCTTCCGGTCCGAGCCTTGCATCGCCGCGTCGAGCGCCGCCGCCAGCCTTTCGCTGTCCACGGAGTCGATCGCGTCGAAAGCCTGCACGGCCTTCTTCGCCTTGTTCGTCTGCAGATGCCCGATGAGGCGCCACCGGACCTTCCCCGCGAGCGGACCGAGCTCCAGCTTCTTCTTCTCGGCGTCAACCACGCGGCTCTCCCCCGCGTCCGTCACGAGGCCCGATGCGAGGGCCTCCCGAACGTCGGCGAGAGGTGCGTATTTCGTCACCACCACCAAGGTCAACGAGCCGCCGTCACGGTTCGTCCGTGCGGCTGCCGCGTTCATGCGGTAGCGGATTTTTTCTAGGTTGTCAATGAACACCGAACATGATCATTATAGCACACTTCGAGAGCGAAATTACACGGAATGGGCCGAAAGGCCTATTTGGACGCGGTTTTTCGACCTCTGGCTCGGCGCCCCGGTTTTTACCGGGATTTATCCATCCTGAAACAGCCTGTACATGGGTCAGGGGCTATGCTCTTCTCATGGACGCGCTCGAACTCGCGTACACCCCCCACCCGGCGATGCGGACCCGGGTGTCGTTGAACGCCCCGTCCGCCCCCTCCTCCCGCGAGAAGGAGACCGCCGGCCTCGCCGTCGCCGCCGTCGCCAGCCTGGCCCTGATCGGCGCCGGAGCCGTGATGGCCTCCCCCCGCGTCACCGAGGCCCCCGAGACGGTCGCGAGCGAGGCCCGCCCTTTCGAGCGCCGCGACGCCGCGCCGGCCGCCGCCCCGGCGTACCTTCCGATGCCCGTCTCGGCCGAGCCGGCCCCGGCCGAGACCCGCTCCGCGAGCCCCGCCCCGCTGCTCGGCGACCTCGGCCCCGAGCCGGAGCCGGCCGCCTCGGCGTCCGTCGCCTACGCCCCGCGCGAGCAGCACGTCCTGACCAGCTTCGACGGCACCCGGACCCTGTCCGACGGCCCCGTCATCACCCGCGCCGCCGCCCAGACCGCGGCGGCCGAGCCCGAGCCCCGTCCCTTCCGCCCCGCCCCCGTGGTCTGGAACGCCCCCATCCAGTGGATCAGCGTCCACAAAGCCGGCCTTTGACGGTGCCTGTCATTCCACTTTTTTCACTTTTCAGGACTTCTCGACGGGGTAGCCGTAGCTCTGCCACTCCTTGAGGCCGCCGTGGAGCTCCATCACCGTGAAGCCCTTCTGCGCGAGCTCGAGCGCGGCCTTCGGCGCGAGCTGGCAGGTGATGCTCCCGCAGTAGGTGACGATGGTCTTGCTCTTCGGGATCTCGGAGAGCATCTTGGGCAGGTCCACGAGCGGGATGTTCAGCGCGCCGTGGATGTGCCCCGCGTCGAAATCCTCCGACGAGCGGACGTCGATGATCTGATAGCCGCTCGCCCCCTCCTCCATCAGGGCGTTGAGGGCGTAGGGGCTCATCTCGTACTTGAGCTTGGCGATGAAGTAGTCGGCGGCGGAGGGCTCGTGCGTCTTCGGCGTCTTCAGCGGCTTCGCGGTCGCGTGCGGGGTCATGTGGCCTCCTTGAGGATGGAACGGCTCCGGCGAGGAGGCTACCAAAGCCGCGCGCCCGTCCGGGTGACCGGGGCGTCAGGCTTTCGTGATCGGGTAGGAGGCAGGTAGGATCGTCCTACCCGCCCCCTCCCACACCACCGGACGTGCGCGTGACGCATCCGGCGGTTCGGATAGCGGCCTTCATGAGGCGGCCAGGCGCACTACGCCCAGCGCCTTCAGGTGTGAGTT
>JACPOW010000077.1 GCA_016191335.1 Elusimicrobiota bacterium
CGCCTCTACGACCTGGCGGCGCCCGGGGAGCCCTTGGCCGAGGCCGGCCAGTTGAGCCTGGGCAACCAGGTATACGATCTCGCCTTCTCCGCCGACGGGCGCTACCTCTACGCGGCCTCGGGGGACCTCAAGGTCGTCGACATCGCCGCACCGGCTTCTCCCGCCTTGGTCCGGACTTACACCGCTGGGGATTTCCAGCGGGGGGGCTCCTTCGCCAGCAACTCGCGCGTGCTCGCCCACGGCGATTTCCTCTATGTCCCGGGGGCCTCGAACGTCGGCTTCATCGACGTGTTCGACATCCGCGTCCCGACGGCTCCCGTGATCCTCGGCCAGCATATCTTCTCGACCCAGGATCAGGACACGGGCGTGATGGCCGCATCCGGCAACACCTTGCTAGCGCTTCACACCAAGGCGACGGTGCTGACCGTGCGGCCCTCGGGCTCGGACCGCGTGGCGTGGGACGGGCGCGACGCGTCGGGCATGGTCGTGGCCGCCGGCACCTACACGGTCGTCGTCGACGCCCTCGACGCCTACGGCGACGCCGCCTCGACCTCGACGACCGTCGTCGTCAACCCGGCGTACGCCACGCCGGCCGTCGCGGACGCGGTCGCACCGGTCCTGTCGGCCCCTCTCGCCCACGCAGATCCGTTCACGCCTAACCTGGGCGAGTTGACCTTCGAGTACCGCGCCGACGAGGCCGTGAACGCGACCGTCGAGATCCGGAACTCGTCGAATCAGCTCGTCAAAGCCTTCCCCGGCCGCTTAGCCAACCCGGGCCTCGTCGTCGCCTCCGAGGACTCGACCTTCACCGGCCCCGGCGCCGGCAAGTCGGTCCGTCTGCGCGGCGGCTACGCCTATTATTCCGAGAGCGATAAGCTCTCCGTCTTCGATTTGCGCGACCCGGCCCATCCGGCGCGCGCCGCCGCCCTTCAGCTTTCCGCCGAGAACGGCGGGGGGGAGTTCGTCGAGCTCGCGGGAAGCCGCCTCTTCGTCTCGGTCGGCAGCGCCGACGGCACCCGCCTGGTCGCCGTGGACATCTCGACGCCCGCCGCGCCCGCGGTCGTCGCCGCGGCGAGCGTGACCGTTCCCTCGGCGCTCATGCATCTGACCCGATCCTCGGACGGCCGCTTCCTCTTCGGCGATTCCTACGACGAGCTGGGCAGCCCGTTCATCGCCGCCTTCGACATCAGCGGCGGCCAGCCGGTCCTGGCCACGCGCACAGCCCTCGGCTCGCCGGTGACCGCGATGAACCTCCTGGGCCAGACGCTGTACACGATGTCCCAGGACGGCGCGCTCAGACTTTACGACCTCGCGGCGCCCGAGACGGGCCTGAGCGAGACAGGCCAACTGAGCTTGGGCGGCTGGGCGATGGAATTCGCCTTCTCGTCCGACGGCCGCTATCTCTATGCGGCCACGGGCGACCTCAAGGTCGTCGACATCACGGTCCCCTCCGCCCCGGCCTTGGTCCACACCTATACCGCCGCGGAATTCCAGCGCGGGCCCTCCTTCGCCAGCGACTCGCGCGTGCTCGCTCACGGCAACTTCCTCTTTATTCCGGGAGCCTCGAACGTCGGCTTCATGGACGTGTTCGACGTGATCGTCCCGACCGCCCCGGTGTTCCGCGGGGAGCACGTCTTCGCGACCCAGGACCAGGATACGTCGGCGATGGCCGCCTCGGGGAACACCTTGCTCGCGCTTCACGGCAAGTCGACGGTCCTGACCGTACGGCCCTCGGGGTCGGACCGCGTTGCGTGGGACGGGCGCGACGCCTCGAACGCGACCGTCGCCGCCGGCACGTACACGGTCGTGGTTGCCGCCGTCGACGGCTCTGGCAACACGGCGTCGACCTCCGCCGCCTTCGTGGTCAATCCGGCGTACGCCACGCCGAGCGCTGTAGACGCGGTCGCGCCGGTCCTGTCCGGCCTCCTGGCGCGTCCGAACCCGTTCACGCCGCACCTGGGAGAGCTGCTGCTCGAGTACCGCGCCGACGAGGCCGTGAACGCGACCGTCGAGATCCGGAACTCGTCGAACCAGCTCGTGAGGACCTTCCCGGACCGCGTCGCCAATCCCGGCCTCGTCGTCGCTTCCGAGAACTCCACCTTCACCGGCCCCGGCAACGGCAAGTCCGTCCGTATGCGCGGCGGCTACGCCTATTACACGGAAAACGAGACGCTGTCCGTTTACGACCTGCGCGATCTCGCCCAGCCGGTCCGCGCGGCCGCCCTTCAGCTCACCCCCGCCAACAGCGGCGGCGCGGGCGAATCCGTCGAGATCGTCGGCAGCAGGCTTTTCGTCTCGATCGGCGCCCAGCTCGCCGCCATCGACATCTCGACGCCTTC
>JACPOW010000078.1 GCA_016191335.1 Elusimicrobiota bacterium
CCGCCGCCGCCGCGCGCGCCTGCCGCGACGCCGCGATGCGCCGCGCGAGATCCCGCGCCGTGAAGGCCGCGGATTTCTCCGCGGCCGCCCTGGCCGGCGGCGCCGACCGCCCCGAGGGCGTGGACCTGCCCCCCGGCGCGTGGACCCGCTTCGTCGAGAGCAACGGCCTCGCGGAGTGGCTGGCGCGGACGCTCGACGACGCGTCCCTCGGCCTGCGCCGCAAATCCGAGCGCATCCGCGAGCGGATCGCGAGCGGGCGGCTCGCCCAGATCGAGGGCGTCCTCGGCCCGAGCCTCATCGTCGGAGAAGACGCGGCCCTCAAGGCCGAGGGTCCTCTCGACGCGGCGCAGCGGGTCAAGGAGGTCTGGGCGGCGTCCTGGGGCCCGGGTCCCCTCGGCGCCCGCCAGCGCGCGGGACGCGGCCTCGCCTACGACGGCCGCGTGCGCGTGGAGAAGATCGTCCCGGCCGACGCGTCCGGCCTCGCCTTCTCCCGCGACCCCGGCTCCGGCCGGCGCGAGCGCGTCTTCGTCGAGGCGGCGGCGGGCCCCCTCGACGGCCTGCTCTCCGGCGACGCCGCCACCGAGTCCTATTCGCTCGACCGGGTCACCGGCCGCGAGCTGTCCCCCCGCACGGGCGCGGCGACCGCCGTGCTGTCCTCCGAGCGCCTGGCCCGCGTGGCGCGCCTGGCGCGCGCCCTCGACGCGTGGAAGGGAGCGGGCGTCGAGGTGGCGTTCTCGTTCTCCGGCGAGCGGCTCATCGCGCACCACGCCCGAGCGCTAGAGCCTCTGCGCCCGATCCTTCCCCTCAACGATCCCTTCGCTCCGCGGCCCGACGCGGACTTTTTGAACATCAAGCCCGTCGGGCGCTAGCTCAGAGTTCGTCCGGCCAGCGACGCGCCCCGTGGATGACTGAGAGTATCTCGATCTTCTTCGATTTTGGCCGGTACGCGACGATGAACGGAGTTCCCGGGATGATGAGTTCACGGGTGCCATCCACCCGACCGGGCCGTCCGATCTCGGGATGGCGACGGACTGCCTCGAGGGCTTTCCGGATCCTTTCGATGGTCCTTGTGGCCGCGGAGGGATTCTCTTCAGCGATGTAGGCGTAGGCGCTATCGAGGTCCGCCAACGCCAGACGCGTCCAGGCGAGCTTCACTTCCGCCAGCGGGCGAAGGCGGAAGCGACTTCCCGAGCCGTGGCGAACTTGCCCGCGTCGGCCTGGCGCAGTCCCTCTTTGATGTGCGCCGTCTGCCATCGATGGACCTCGAGGTAGTTGTCGATCGCCTCATTGAGGACATAGCTCCGGTCCCGGTCGATGCCGACGGCGATGGCGTCCAGAGCCTTCGTTTTCCGAGTGTCCACGCGAAACGTGATCGTGCGCTTGTTCATGATATAAGAGTATATCGTAATACGTGAAAATGCAATGGCTTACGCGCGGCGGGCGCTGAGCAAGGACCGCAGCTCGGCGAGCTCGTCGGCGCCGAGGAAGCCCGTGAGCAGGAGCCCGGCCGGATAGGCGGCGAGCAGGAGGAAGCGCGCGGGCAGCCCCACGCCCGAGGCCGGCCACCACAGCGCCGCGGTCCAGCCGGCGAGTATGGCCAGGCGCTTCCACTCGTAAGGGACGGGCCGCGACGCGCGCCCGAGCGCCCACACCGCCGCCGCCATCGCCGCGTACGCGCCCAAGGTGGCCCAGGCCGCGCCCATCATCCCGAGGCGCGGGATCAGCAGCCAGTTGAGGCCGAGGTTCACTGCCGCGCCCGCCCAGGTCGCGGCGGACACCGCGCCGGTGCGCTTGTCGAGCATCAGGGGCGCCAGCATGACGAAGTACAGGCCGTTGAACAGGTAGGCCAGGGTCACGACGGGCACGACGATCAGCCCGCCCCAGAACGAGGGATGGATCAGCGGCTTGCCGCCGAACAGCGGCGCCTGCACGAGCGGGCCGACGAAGAAGACGATGGCGAGGAACGCCCACGCCCCGAGCGTGCCGAAGTAGGTGAGCACGCGCGCGACGATGGCGCCCGCGTCGGGGCGGTCGGCGCGCTCTAAAATGAAAGGCTTCCAGGCCTGGTCGAACATCCCGACGAGCAGCATCATCCCGATGCCGAGCTTGTAGCAGGTGCCGTAGATGCCCGCCTCGGCCAGTCCGGACGTTTTTGCAAGAATCGGCCGGTCGGCGACCTGGACCACCATCGAGCCGACGCCCGCGACGATCAGCGGCACGCCGAAGCCGAGCATCTCCTTGAGCCGCGCCCGGTCCGGGGCGCCGAGCCGCGCCACGATGACGGGCGCCAGCATCGCCAGGCTCGACAGCGAGGCCGTGAGGTTGGCGAGCAGGACCCCGCGCAGGCCGAGGTGCATGTGGCGCACGAACACGTAGGCGAGCACGAGGTTCATCGCGATGCCGACGAGCTTGATGCCCGCGTAGGCGCCGGCGCGGTGCGAGCCGCGCAGCTCGGCGTACGGAAGGATCATGGCGGCGTCGGCGGCCAGGATCCAGGCGCCGTAGCGGACGAGGACGGCCATCTCGACGGGCAGGCCGATGGCCCGGGCCAGCGGCTCCGCCGCGAGGTGGATGACGGCGGAGGCGGCCAGCGCCGTCCCCACGACGGTCAGGTAGGCGGCCCCGAAGGCCGATTCGTCGGCCTTCCCGTCCCGGCGCCCCAGGCGCAGGTAGGCCGTGTCGAGGCCGAGGCCGTAGACCACGGTCAGGAAGGCGATGTACGCGTACAGCGCCTGCATCGCCCCGTTGTCGACGGGCTCGAGCAGGTGCGAGAACAGCGGGGTGAGCAGGAAGCTCAGGAGCCGTCCGAGGACGGTGGGCAGGCCGTAGACCGCCGTTTCCCGCGCGAGTCCGCGCAGCTCCCTGAGCATGGCGGCATCCTATCAAAACCGTTATCCTATGGGTATGGTCCCGGAGAAGCTCGTCCTGATGGCTTCCCGCTTCCGCACCGAGCGGCAGCTGCGCCGCCTGTCGCGCCTGCCCAGCCACGGCGGCGACAAGGTGTCCTTCGCCGTTCTCGGCGACGTCGAGCCCTCCCGCTTCTGGATCTACCGCAAGCTGTTCAACCGCGAGGGCGTCTTCCACGACCAGATGCACGAGCTCCAGTCCCAGGACCTGACCTTCACGGTCCAGCTCGGGGACATGGTCAGCAAGGGCACCCGCCAGAACTACGAGGTCTTCCTGCGCCACCTGCGCCGCGCCTGGACCGGCCGGCCCTACCTCACCGTAATCGGCAACCACGACCGCTCCCGGCCGAACGGGCCGTCGCATTCGACCTTGTACCGCGGCCTGTTCGGCAAGCCCAACTATCTCTTCGACCACGCCGGCGTGCGCTTCGTGGTCCTCGACTCGAGCGCCAAGCGCGTGACCCGCACCCAGCTCAAGTGGCTCCGGATGGCGCTCGACGTCCCCGGCCGCAAGATCGTGTTCACCCACATGCCGCCGGTCCAGCTCAGCCTGTGGGGCGGCGTCGGGCGCGTGCACGAGCTCGGCGGCTTCATCGGCGGCTCGCGCGAGTTCGCCGACATCGTCTCGGCGGCGAAGGTCAGCCGCGTCTACATGGGCCACGTGCACGCCTTCGGCGTCCAGGACCACGGCGGCGTGCGCTACGTCCTCACCGGCGGCGGCGGCTCGGCGCTGTTCCCCTCCGGCAACTCCGACAGCTTCCATCACTACCTGACCGTCGAGATCACCCACGCCGCGATCCGCGAGCGCGTGCACTCCCACGACGGCAAGGTGTTCCACATCCCGCAGGGCCTGGTGATCCTCCCCACCCACGAGACGCGCGAACGCCGCTGGTGGGAGCTAGTCTAGGGAGGCGAAGCGCCCGCGCCGGACCCAGCCGGCCTCGCGGCGCCCCGCCGGATCCTCGACGAGCAGGACGTCGCTGTCCAGGTCGTGCCAGCGGAAGAAGCCGGTGCCGAGCGCCAGGTGCACGCTCGCCGCGAGCCCGCGCGCCGTCTCCGCCATGCAGCCGATCATCAGGGGCAGCCCCGAGGCCCGGGCGACGGCCGCGATCTCGAGCCCGCGGGACAGGCCCGACTTCGCGAGCTTGACGTTGATCGCGGTGACCCCGGCGTCCGCGGCGCGCGCGGCGTCCGCCGGCGTGGCCACGGACTCGTCGGCGGCGACCGGGACGGGGCAGCGCTTCGACACGAAGGCCAGCGCCGCGAGGTCCCCCTTCGGCGTCGGCTGCTCGAACAGCTCGACTTGGGCGCCCGTCTTCAGGACGGCCGCGACGAAGCGCAGCGCGCCCGCCGGCGTGAACCCCTGGTTGCCGTCGAGCAGCAGGCGGGCCTTGGGCGCCGCCGAGCGCACGGCTCGCACCCGGGCCATGTCGTCGTCCGTCCTCCCTCCGATCTTGACCTTGAGCACGCGGTAGCCGGCGGCGGCGGCCTCCGCCGCGGCCGCGCGCGTCTCCGCGGCGTCGGTCGAGGCCGAGATGGTCAGGTCCGTCTCGAGGCGCCGGGACGCGCCGCCGAGCCAGCCGGCGAGGTCCGTCCCGGCCTCGGCCGCGAGGGCCGACAGCAGGGCGGCCTCGAAGGCGGCGACGGCGGGGCTCAGGTCCGCGTGCCGCGCCCAGGCCTCGTCGACGAGCGCGCGCCAGTCCCGGGCGTCCCTTCCGCGCGCCCGGAGCGCCATCCTCTCGAGCGCCCGGCGCAGCGCCGCCGGCGTGAGGTGCTTCTGCGCGATCGAGGTGGACGCCTCGCCGTACCCCGCGGCTCCGCCGCGGAGCCGCACCGTGATGGCCGCGTTGACCGTGCTCTCCCGGCGCCCCTGGGCGGTGATGAAGGGCCGCTTGAGCCTCGACTCGACGAGGACGACGCGCGCGGAGGCCACGGCGGTTCTGTTCACCGAAGGACCATAGCAAAATGGTTATAATTCCGGCGATGATGACCCTAGCGATGTCCCTCTTGCTCTCCCTCGCGCCCTCCCCCGCGCGCGCCCAGTCCACCGCGACTTTGCGCGGCCTCGACGTGTATCGCTCCACGGTGCTGACGCCGGACAAGGCCAAGGAGCTGTTCGGCAAGCGGATCGCCGAGATCGTCGTCCTCCGCAACCATCGCCGTCCCGCCTCGGCGGAGAAGGCCGAGGTCATCCGCAAGGAGATCGAGCGGGAGGCCGCCAAGATCCCGGGCATCGCCTACGCGGGCCTCACGATCTCCGAGTACTTCACCTCCGTCGACCACGCGATGTACGTGACCTTCGACATCGTCGACGAGTCCGACCGCGGCCGCCTCGCCTTCACGCCCGCGCCGGTCCGGAACACGACCGACCCGGAGGGCCTGCTCGCCGCCTGGAAGTCGTATTACGAGCTCGGCTCGGCCCTGACCCGCCGCGGCCAGATGCCGGTCGACCGTCCCGACTGCCCCGGCTTCTACTGCCTGTGGGGAGCGGCGACGCCCGAGCTCGGCGCGCTCCAGACGAAGTTCGTCGCCGGCGCCCAGGCCAAGGAGCGGGAGCTGCGCACGGTGCTCGCCCACGAGGCCGACGCCGACAAGCGCGCCGCCGCCCTCTTCGTCCTCAGCTACGGCACGCGCGGCGAGAAGGTGATCGAGTCCTGCCTCGCCGCCTTGAAGGACCCCTCTCCGGTCGTCCGCGGGGCGGGCCTGCAGATCCTGGCCGACATCATCAACCACCGCAAGGACCTGCGCGTCGACGCGGACGCGATCGTCCCCCTCCTCGACGACCCGAGCGGCTCCGCCCGCGGCAAGACGCTCGGGCTCCTCGTGCCGATGGTGGACGACGAGAAGTCCCGCGACAAGATCCTCTCGGCGGCGCCCCGCCTCGTCGACATCCTCAAGCTCTCGGAGCCCGGCAGCCACGACCTGGCCTACACCGTCCTCGGCCAGCTCTCGAAGAAGACCTACGCCCGCCGGGACTACGCGAGCTGGGAGAAGTGGGTCCTGGAGAACGCCGAGGGCCTCAAGAAGTGAACGAAGGGGCCAAGCCCTGGCTCGTCATCACCCCGAAGGTCATGGGGAAGATGTCCCTGTCCGTCGTCCTCATGGCCATCGGCATGTACTACCTGACGACCGGCCGCCGGGAGGCCAGCGTCTCGCGCATGTTCTCGGGCGCGTTCCTGACCTTGGCCAGCGTCTTCCTCTTCCTTCTGTAAGCGCTAGGGCTTGCGTCTGGACTCGATCTCGCGGCGCATCTCGCCCTCGAGGTCTTCCATCTCCTTCATCTCCGCCTCGAGCACGTTCTCGATGCGGTAAGGAGCCTGGGGCGTCAGCACCACGGGCTTCGTCTTCGGCGCGGGCGGCAGCTCGACGGGAGCCTTCGGCACCTCGAGCGCCGGCGCCTCGGTCGGGCCGGCCGCGACAGCGGCCGGAGCGGCGGCGATGGCCGAGTCGGGGGCCGTCTCGCCGCCCATCCACCTCCGGGCCACGGAGGACTTCACCGAGAAGTTGACGCTCGTGATGGTCAGGCCGTCCGCGGCCTTGCGGGCCATCGAGGTGTTCACGCCGATGATGGCGCCCGAGCGGTCGAGCAGCGGCCCGCCGGAGTTCCCGCGGTTGATGCTCGCGTCGGTCTGGAAGGCGTCCTTGCCCTTCACCCCGCCGAGGTCGGCGATCACGGTGCTGACCACGCCCTGCGTGAGCGTCCACAGGCCGCCCTGCTCGGGGTGGCCGATCGCCACGACGGAGTCGCCGGGCTCGACGGCCGAGTCGTCGCCGAGTGCCAGCGCGCCTGCCTTGAGCCCGGTCTCCGGCTCGAGCAGGGCCAGGTCGAGGCCGCGGTCGAAGCGCGCCACCTTCGCGACGACGGGGTCCTTCAGGTCGCGCTTGGTGTCGCCGGAGACGCGCTCGGGCTTGAGGTAGATCCGGACCGCCGCGAACGGCCGGCCGGTCTTGTCGTTGATGACCACGTGGGCATTCGTGAGCACGCGTCCGCCCTCGATGACGCTTCCGGTGCCGAGCTCCCCCGCTCCTTCTTTCTCCGCGGCGAGGATGAGCACGACCGACGGCGCGGCGCGCTGATAGATCTCCTTCGCGGACAGCGCCTTGGCGGCGGGCACCGACGCGGGAGCCGGGGCGGCCGGCGCGAAGAGGCCCGCGATCTGGTCGTAGGCCTGGGCGGCCTCGAGGTGGTCGCCCTTGTCGGCGGCGGCGAGCAGGCGGCTCACCTCCTTGTCCGCGTCGGTGGAGAGCTTGCGCCCGCCGCGCACGGCCGCGACGGCCGCCGCGCGGTTGCGGTAGGGCGGGTCGGTGTTCACGTAGTTGCTGAAATCGCTCCACCACCCGGCCTGCTGGAGCAGCTCGTTGTCGGGGCCGGCGGCCTTGGCGTCGGCTTCGATCTCCCGCCCGGCGGCGACGAGCCCCGCCTCGACGGCGAGCTTGCGGCGCGAGGCCGCGAGGCTCAGGAACCCGGCCCGCAGGAGCGCCGGGCGCTCGAGCTTGGCCCATCTCGCTCCGGCCGGCGCGGACTTCGCCGCGTCGCGATAGTCCTCGTCGGACAGCGTCAGCACGTTCTCGAGCGACGCGCGCAGGGCGGCTTCCCCGGCGGGCGCGGCGGCGCGGACGGGCGAGAGGACGGTCAGGAGCACGGCGGCGAGGAGGAGTTGTCGGATCATCTTCCGACAATACCAAAAAAAATATGCCCCCTCCAGGAATCGAACCTGGATTGCCTGCTTAGAAGGCAGGAGCTCTATCCATTGAGCTAAGGGGGCCTGTTCGTCATTATAGCGGATAGAGCTCCTGCCTTCTAATATTAAAGAAAGCGAGGCCGACCGGTCGTTCCGGTCGGCCTC
>JACPOW010000079.1 GCA_016191335.1 Elusimicrobiota bacterium
CACGGTCTTCGCCGTCTGGCGGGCGATCTCGGTCTTGCCGACGCCGGTCGGTCCGAGGAAGATGAACGAGCCGATGGGCTGCTTCGTGTTGCGCAGGCCCATGCGGCCGCGCTGCACGCCCTTGGCGACCTTGGCCACGGCTTCCTGCTGGCCGACGACCTTATTGCCCAAATCTCTAGGAAGGTCCTTGAGTTGGTCCTTCTCCGCCGCGCCGACCTTGCCCGCCGGGATGCCGGTGCGCAGGGCCACTTCCTGGGCGATGTCGTCGGGGAGGACCTCGCGGGTCGCCATCACGCCGGACTTCGCGGCCTCGGAAGCCTTGAGCTCGACCTCGGCGCCCGCGTCGTCGAGCAGGTCCAGGGCCGAGTCGGGGAGGTTGCGGTCGGTGATGTAGCGGGAGGCCATCGCGACGACGGCCTTCACCGTCTCGGCGCCGATCGTCACCTTGTGCTTCTTCTCGTAGCGCTCCTTGACGCCGGCCACGATGAGCTCCGCCTCCTCCTTCGAGGGGGCGTTGAGCTTGACGGCGTTGAAGCGGCGCGCCAGCGCGCCGTCCTTCTCGATCTTGCGGTACTCCTCCATCGTCGTCGCGCCGATCACCGAGATGGTGCCGTCCGCGAGGGCTTCCTTGAGGATGTTGGCCGCGTCCTGCGAGCCGGAGGCGCCGCCGGCGCCGACGAGCATGTGGATCTCGTCGATGAAGAGGCGGACCTTGCCGTTGGAGGCGCGGGCCTCGTCGAGGATCTTGACCATGCGCTCCTCGAACTCGCCGCGGTACTTGGTGCCCGCGACGACCTTGGTCAGGTCGAGCTTGACGATGTTGACGCCGTCGAGCTCGGGGATCTCCCCGTCGACGATCATCTGCGCCAGGCCGTTGGCGATGGCGGTCTTGCCCACGCCCTTCTCGCCGATGATGAGAGGGTTGTTCTTCTCCACGCGCAGGAGGGTCTTCACGATCTGGCGCAGCTCGGCCTTGCGGCCGATCATCGCCGGGAGCTTGCCCTCGACGGCGGCGCGCGTCACGTTCGAGCCGTAGGTGTTGAGCGCCTTGTACGCGTCGTCCTCCTTGCCGATGAGCGGGAACTGCTGGCGGCGGCGCTCCGCGAGCGGCACCATCTTGACGCCGTCGTCGGGCAGCGGCTCGCCCTTGTGGAAGGCCTGGAACAGGGCCCAGCCGGCCTTCACGGCGGAGCCGTTGGGGCCCTGGCCGGACTCGTCGCTCGGCTGGAGCTTCGCGAAGGTGGAGGCGAGCCAGGACTGGGTGACGCGGTCGAGGGGCTCGGGGTCGGCCTTGCCGGCGGCGAAGAAGCGCCCGGCCAGGGCCTGCTGGGCGAGGGCGACCTTGCGGCGCGTCTCGACGGCGGCGGCGTCCTCGGGCTTCTGGGCGAGGTTGCGGTCGTACTCGGTCAGCACGTCGCGGGTGAGCTCGAGCGCGGCGTTCTTGTAGAGGACGGTCACCTCGGCGCGGGCGTCGTCGCGGCCGACCGCCGCGAGCAGGCGCAGGGCCTCGCCGAAGGAGGCGAGCGCGCGGGCGCGCGAGGTGAGGCCGCGGCCGTTCATCAGGTCGATGCCGTCGATGGTCTTGGCGTTGGCCTTGTCCATCATCGGGTCCTGGGGGCGGGAGCTGTCGCGCTGGACCGCCGCGCTGTAGATGTAGACGCCGCCGGAGAGGCGGACGAGCTGGCTCTGCGCGGCGAGCATGTCGACGGCGAGGAGGCCCTGGGAGGCGGGCACGCCGGCGTCCGTCGCGATCTGGCTGATCGTCGCGCGGTCGAGGGCCTCGCCGGGCTTGACGATCCTGGCGAGCGCGTCGCGCATCGTCTCGATCTGTCCCGGCGTCGGCTGGGCGGGGACGAGGTCGGTGGAGGCGGCGGCGGAGCGGCGCGGGGTGAGGGCCGAGGGCACGCCGGAGACCTCATCGGACGGGCGCTTCGCGGCGTCGCCCTCGAAGGCGGCGGCGGCGGCGGACTTGGACGCGCCGGCGCTCAGCGCGGGGGCGTTCAAGGCCTTGGCCTGGAGGGCGGCGCCTTGCAGGACCGACTTCGCGGTCACTGCCTCGCCCTTGGCCGGCGCGGCGGGCACGAGGCCGGAGGCGGGCTTGAGCGCGGCGGGGGCCGAGAGGGCCGCGGGCGTGAGCGCGCTCGGCGCGGAGAGAGGAGTGAGGGCGAGGCTCGCGGGCGAGAGCGCCGGCGACAATCCCGGGGCGGCGGAGAGGCCGCCGAGCGTCGTGCCGACGGCGCCGGGGGCTCCGGTGACGGAGACCGCCGCGCCGGCCTTCGCGCGCGCCTGCGCGAACGCGTCGCGGCTTCCCGGAAGGGTCACGAGGAAAGCGGCGAGCAGGGCGCGGGACAGGGCGGTGGCACGGCGGGAATAAATCGTTTTCATGCGCTTATTGTATCCGCGGCGTGACGCGCGCGCGGGGGCCTATGGGGCCGGGGGGGACGGGAAAAGGCCCTACTATAGGAAGAGCCCGAGTGCCCAGGCCGTTTAGGCCGTATGGGTCAATTCATCGGGCGCGTAACGGAGGAAATACCTCAGCGCCGACGAGAGCTTGGCGGGCGTCAGGCCGCTCTTGGCGAGCACGTGCTGGGCCCCGAAGCCGACGGCCTCCCCGGCCCGGGCGGCCACGCCGGGGCCGGCCAGGACGATCAAGGGGGTCTGCGGGAATCCCGCGTGGAGGCGGGTCAGCGCCTCGATCTCCACCTCGCCGAGGTCGCCGAGCCCGAGCAGGATGATCTCGGCGTCGGCGATGTCCGGGCGCTCGGCGGCGATTTCGTCGGTGACGCTCACGGGGGCGTCCCCCGACCGGACCATCTCCGAGATCCAGCCGACGTCGCCCGCCTCCGGCTCGATGAGCGCGACCTTGATCGACCCGTCATGCATGGCGTTCATGCCGATAGCATAATCGCCGCGCGCTGACTATCAAGCCTTCCGAAGTCAGGCTCTGTCAGGCCTTGTCAGAGGGCTTGGGCTTCTTCGCCGTCTTCTCGGGCACGATCGCGTCCGGATAGATCTCGTCGTAGGTCTTCACGGCCTTGAGCTTGATGCCGTCGCGGACCTCCTTCGGGATGTCCTCGATGTCCTTGAGGTTGGCGAAGGGGAAGATCACCTCGGTGTAGCCCATGCGGTGGGCGGCCATGACCTTCTGCTTGAGGCCGCCGATCGGCAGGATGTCGCCGCGCATCGTGATCTCGCCGGTCATCGCCAGGCCGGGGGTCACGGAGCGCCCCGTCAGGGCGCTGATGATCGCCGTCACCATCAGCCCTCCCGCCGACGGGCCGTCCACCTTGCCCGCGGGGGTGATGTTGATGTCGATGTCGTGCTTGGTGAAGTCGAAGTCCTTGAGGCCGAACTTGTCCGCGTTCTGCTTGACGTACTTGAGCGCGTTCTTGGCCGAGTCCTCGATGTCGTCGCCGAACTGCTTGCGCAGGCGCAGCTGCCCGGTGCCCGGCTCCTTGCTCACCTCGACGTTGAGCGTGCTGCCGCCGAAGGTGTTGACCGCCAGGCCCGTGGCCACGCCGACGCCGTTCTGCGCCACGGCGCGGGCGCTGTAGCTCTCCACGCCCAGGTATTTCTCGATCATGCTCTCGTCGACGACGCCGGGGGCCTTCTCGCCGCGGGTCTCGGTCCACGCCGAGATCTTGCGCAGGATCGACTCGATCTGCTGGCGCAGCTTGCGCACGCCGGCCTCCATCGTGTAGCCCTCGATGACGCGGCGGATCGCGTCCTTCGTGAGCGTCGCCTCCGCCGGCGTGAGGCCCGTGACCGCGAGCTTCTGCGGGACGACGTGCTTCTCGGCGATGGCGATCTTCTCGAGCGTGGTGTAGCCGTCGAACTCGATGATCTCCATGCGGTCGCGCAGCGGCTCGGGGATGTTGGAGAGCTCGTTCGAGGTGACGACGAACAGGACCTCGGACAGATCATAGGGGACGTCCAGGTAGCGGTCGCGGTAGGTGTTGTTCTGCGACGGGTCGAGGATCTCGAGCAGGGCCGCGGTCGGGTCGCCGGCGTTGCCGTTGCGGCCGATCTTGTCGGCCTCGTCCATGAGCATGACGGGGTTGATCGTGCCGGCGGCCTTCATCTGGCGCATGATCTCGCCGGGCATCGAGCCCAGGTAGGTGCGGCCGTGGCCGCGCAGGACGGTCTCGTCGTGCACGCCGCCCAGCGACAGGCGCACGAACTTGCGGCCGAGCGCCTCGGCGATGGCGCCCGCGATCGAGGTCTTGCCCACGCCGGGGGGCCCCGTGAAGGCGATGATGGCGCCCTTCTTCGAGCCGGTCTTCTTGCGCAGGGCGAGGAACTCGAGGACGCGCTCCTTCACCTTCTCCAGGCCGAAGTGGTCCTTGTCGAGGATCTGCCGCGCCTGCGTGATGTTCAGGTTGTCCTCGGTGCGCTGGCTCCACGGCACGTCGAGCAGCCACTCGAGGTAGGTGCGCAGCTTCTGCGCCTCGGAGTCCTTCGGGTTCATCTGCGAGAGCTTGTTGAACTCCGCCGTCGCCGTCTCCTGCACGCCGGCCGGCATGCCGATGGCCTGCATCTTGGCCTTGAGCGTCTCGATGGACTTGAGGCTGTCGGCCGAGCTCATCCCCGTCCCGCCGCCGTTCGCGCCGGGCGCCGCGGGCTTGGCCTTGGCCGACTTCTCCTTGAAGTGGGCGGTCATCTCCAGGATCACGGACTGGAGGCGGGCCTCGGTGGAGGTCTCCTCGAGCAGGCGGATCTTGGTCTCGTCGGAGAAGGGGAAGTTCTGCGCGAGCAGGTTGGTCAGGCGCTCGACGCTGTCCTCCATCAGGGCGTGCTTGACGAGGTCCGAGTCGACCGCGCCGTCGAGCGGGGCGAACTGGTTGAGGGTGTGCTGAGCGAGCGAGCCGAGCTCCTCGAGGCGCGCCTGGTTGGACGGGGCGGTCTTCGGATAGGTCACCTTCGCGATGGAGACGCCGGCCTCGTCCTTGTAGCCCGTGATGGTGACGGTGCGCAGCACCGTCATGAGCACGGAGGCGTTGCTCGGGTCGGTGGTGTCCGGCTGGGAGAGCTTGACGAGGACCGCCGTCGGGCTGTGGCCCTGGGAGTCGGCGCCCAAGGTCGTGGCGATCATGTAGCCGCCGGCCTTCATCGCGCGGGTCACCATCGCGACCTGGTCGGCGCCGCGGATGCCGAAGCGGATGGAGTTGACGCCGGGGAAGAACACCTTCGTGAGCGCGATCACCGGCGCCTCGGCCGGGGAGGGCTGCGGGACCAGCGCGCGGCTCGGGGGGACGCCGTCGTCGTCGCCGGAGGCGCGGCGGCGGGTGCCGTCGAAGCGCTCGCCGGTGGACGCGGCCGACGGGGCCCCGTCCTTCTTCAGGCCGCTCGCGGCGGCGGTCAGCGCGGCCATGGCCGACGGCGTCGCCTCGGCGGCGGGCTTGGCGGCCGCGACGACGGCGTTCGCCGCGGGCATGACGGCCTTCACCGCGGCGGGGATGACCGCGGCCGGCGACAAAGCGGCGGGCGCGGCGGAGGGGGCGATCGCGCCG
>JACPOW010000115.1 GCA_016191335.1 Elusimicrobiota bacterium
ACTCACACCTGAAGGCGCTGGGCGTAGTGCGCCTGGCCGCCTCATGAAGGCCGCTATCCGAACCGCCGGATGCGTCACGCGCACGTCCGGTGGTGTGGGAGGGGGCGGGTAGGACGATCCTACCTGCCTCCTACCCGATTGCCCTGGAGGCGCTTGATGAGGCCCGTCGTCGAGTAGCCCTTCTTGAGCGCCACGATGACGACCTTGCCCGCGTGCTTGGCCTCGGGCAGGTCGGAGGGCTTGTAGTCGCCGCCCTTGACCTGGACGTCGGGCTTGAGGCGGGCCATGAGCTTCTCCGGGGTCGGCTCGTCGAACTTGACGACGGCGTCGACGCAGCCGAGGGCGGCGATGATCTCGGCGCGGTCCCGCCACTTGTTGACGGGGCGGCCGGGCGCCTTGTCGAGGGCGCGGGCGGAACGGTCGGAGTTGACCCCGACGATGAGGAGGTCGCCCTGGGCCTTCGCCTTCTCGAGCACCTTCACGTGCCCGGCGTGCAGGATGTCGAAGACGCCGTTGGTGAACACGACGGCGCGCCCTTCCCAGCGCCACAGCTCCCGCAAGGTCGCGAGCTTCCGCAGAGGGAGGATCTTGGTGGTGGAAGCCATCAGCCGTGGGCGAGGGGAGCGTTCGGGAACAGCTCGTCCTCGAGGATGCCGCACCAGATCTGGATGACCGTGATGTGCGCCTCCTGGATGCGCGCCGTCGAGTCGGACGGCACGCGCACGCAGTGGTCGCACAGGTCCTTGAGCTTGCCGCCGGAGCGGCCGGTGAGCCCGATGACCGTCATGCCGAGCTCGCGCGCGGCGGCGGCGGCCTTGAGCACGTTCTTCGAGTTGCCCGAGGTGGAGATCGCGACCGCGACGTCCCCGGGGCGCCCCAGCGCCCGCAGCGGGCGCTCGAAGACGAACTCGAAGCCGAAGTCGTTGGCGATCGAGGTCAGGTCGCTCGTGTTGGCCGAGAGCGCGACGGCGGGCAGGCCGGGGCGGTTGCGGCGGTAGCGGCCGGTCAGCTCGTCGGCGAAGTTGATCGCGTCGCACGAGGAGCCGCCGTTGCCGAAGGAGAGCAGCTTGCCGCCGTTGCGGTAGGACCTCAGGAGGTCCTGGGCGGCGGCGTCGATGACGGGGGAGAGCCTGGCCACGGCGGTCAGGACCTTGGCGGAGTCCTTCAGCTGAGCGGTGATGGTCTTCTTGAAGCTAGACATGGGCGGGCTCCTTCTTGTCGAGCAGGCCGGTCTTCTCGATGAAGTGGGTGTCGAAGTCGCCGCTCATGAACACGGGATGGGCGACGACCTTCGCGTGCATGCCGGCGGTCGTCTTGACGCCGGTGATCTTCAGCTCGCCGAGCGCGCGCAGGGAGCGCCGCAGCGCGGCGGGCCGGTCTCCCGCCGAGATGATGAGCTTGGCGATCATGCTGTCGTAGTAGCTCGGGATGGTGTAGCCGGCGTAGACGTGGGTGTCGACGCGCACGCCGGCGCCGCCGGGAAGCTCGATGCTCTCGATCTTCCCCGGGCAGGGCATGAAGCCGTTGTCGGGGTCCTCGGCGTTGATGCGGTGCTCGATGGCGTGGCAGCGGATCTCCGACGCGCGGTCTTGTCCAAAAGGGAGCTTCTCGCCCGCGGCGACCCGGATCATCAGCTCCATCAGGTCCACTCCCGCGACGGCCTCGGTCACCGGGTGCTCGACCTGCAGGCGCGCGTTGACCTCGATGAAGTAGAACTTCCCGTCCTGGAACAGGAACTCGACCGTGCCGACGTTCTGGTAGCCCGCCGCCTTGGCCAGGCGGATGGCCGCCGCCTGCATATCGCGGCGAACCTCCGGCCGTATGGCCGGAGAGGGGGACTCCTCGACGAGCTTCTGGTGGCGGCGCTGGACGGTGCAGTCGCGTTCGGGGAAGGCCACCACGTTGCCGTGGTTGTCCGCGATGATCTGGATCTCGACGTGGCGCGGACGCTCCAACAGCTTCTCGATGAACACCGAGCCGTCGCCGAACGCGGCCTTGGCCTCGGTCGAGGCGGCCTCGAGCTGGGGCTTGAGCTCCGCGGCCGAGCGCACGATGCGCATGCCCTTGCCTCCGCCGCCGGCGGAGGCCTTGATGAGGACGGGGTAGCCGATCGCCTCGACCTCCTTGGACACGTCGGTGGTGATGTCGCCCTCGGTGCCGGGCACGACGGGCACGTCGGCCATGGTCGCGACGGCCTTGCCCGCGCTCTTGAAGCCGAGCTTGCGGCTGGCGGAGGGAGGCGGGCCGATGAAGGTGATGCCGCGCCTGGCGCACAGCTCGGAGAAATCGGCGTTCTCGGACAGGAAGCCGTAGCCGGGGTGGATCGCGTCCGCGCCCGTGTTCTTCGCCGCCGACAGAACGGCCTCCTGGTCGAGGTAGGAGAGCTTCGAGGGGCCGGGGCCGATGCAGACGGCCTCGTCGGCCATCGCGATGTGGCGCGACTCGCGGTCGGCCTCGGAGTAGACGGCGACGGTCTTCACGCCGAGCTCGCGCGCGGCGCGGATCACGCGCACGGCGATCTCGGAGCGGTTGGCGATCAGGATCTTCTTGAACATGTCGTCTTCCTCATTGATTGGGCGCGTTGAGCTTGCGGCGGATCTCCTCGATGTAGGCGAGGTCCTGGGGGCGGACGCAGAGCTGGGAGGCGCGGTTGGCGTCGGCGAGGGCCTCTCCGGGCCGGCTGAGGGTGATGTACGCCTCGGAGCGGGCGAGCAGGATCTCGCACTGGTCGGCGGGCGAGATGCTCGGGAAGGCCAGCATCTGCGCGAACTGGTCGAGCGCGAGGTCCGGCTTCTGGAGCGCGTTCTTGTAGGTGTCGGCGAGGATCGCGTGCAGGTGGTAGAGGCTCTTCAGCGAGAGGTTCGAGGGGTACACGTGGGAGAGCTCGATGGCGGTCAGGCACTGACGCGCGGTGTCGGCCGGCGCCTTGCGGTAGTAGGCGGCCTCGCAGAGGTAGCCCCGGGCCATGGGGTCGCGGGGGTTGACCGTCGCCGCGGCCTGGGCGAGCACGAGCCCCATGTCCGCGTTGTTCTTCTCGAAAGCCTCCTCGACCTTGCGCATCAGCACCCAGCTGTAGGGGCGGACCCACTTCTTGTTCTCCTCGACGAACAGGACCCGGTCGGTGCGCGGCGGCGCGCCCGCGATCTTGAGCTCGTAGGCGTAGAGCACCGCGCCCGGCTCGATGTGGTCGATGCGCAGGTCGGACCAGGTCCAGGTCGAGGTGTCGCGGGAGGCGGCGAACTCCTCGAGCGTGCAGTACTTCCGGGACGCTTCGGAGAACATCGAGTAGGCGGCGGCGTAGTCCCGCGCCTTCAGGACGTCGAGGTACTGGATGGCGGCGCGGCGGGAGGCGTTCTCGGGCTTGTTGTTCTCGGTCCAGTACCAGACGGCGACGAGGGCGGCGATGACGGCGAAGGTGGCGAAGGTCACGGTGACGGCGCGCCGCAGCATGCCGACCCAGCGCGGCGGGGCGGCGATGAACTCCGCCTGGGGCGGGGCGATCGGGGCCCAGGGGTAGTTGGAGACCTCGTTCGCGGCGAAGGGGTCTACGACCTTGCGGCCGGCGGCGGGAAGCGGCGCGTTCGCGGGGGAGGCGTTCGGGGCCCCGGGCTCGACGGCCTTCATCTTGGCGGGCGGCAGCGCCGCGGGCGGCGGGTCCTTCTTGGCGGGCGCCTTGGCCGGCTCCTTGGGGGGGGCGTCCTTGGGCGCGATGTGCTTGACGACCGTCGCCGGGATGTCGCTCTTCGGCGCGCCGGGACCGGCCGTCGGAGGAGGGGGCGCCACGGCCGGGCCGAGGTCCGAGATCGGGTTCCCGCACTTGTCGCAATAATTCTTGGTGAGGGAGTTCTGGAGGCCGCAGCCGCCGCAGACGCGGGCGTTCTTGCCGCCGCACTTGGCGCACTGCGAGAGCGGGGTCGCCGAGGCGGCTCCGCACTGCGTGCACAAGATCGCGGCGCTGGCCATGTCTAGCGGAGCTCGAGGAGGAGGAGCGGCTGGCCGTACTCCACGGCCTGGCCGGCGTCGATGAAGATCTTGGCGACGCGGCCCGCGTGCGCGGAGACGACGGGCTTCGAGGCGCCGGAGCCGGTCACGATCACGCCGACGGCGTCGCCGGCGGCGACCTCGGTCCCTTCCTCGGTCTTGCGCGCCTTGCCCGGCTCGCTCCACTGGAAGACTCCCACGCCGTCGCTGGCGACGGAGGCGAAGCGGCCGGCGGGCATCGCGGGGGCGGCGATCGTCGGGTGGTCCCCGGCGCCCAGGGCGGTCAGTGAGAACCCCGTCCCGTCCTTGCGGTAGACGACCTCGGCGAGGTCGGCGGTCTTCATCCAGTCGGCGACGGCTTTGATGGGGGAGGCGTCCATGGTCATTTCCTCTTCTTGGTCTTCGCGGTCTTCCGGCGCAGCAGGTTCCGCGGGTTCTTGGGCAGCAGGCCCGAGGCGAGCGGGTCGAAGGCGAGCGGCAGGAGCTTGTAGACGGTGGTCTTCACGATCTTGCGGCGGCCCGTCGTCGGGTTGAGGTCGACGAGGTGGATGGCGGTGTCCTTGTCGGAGAACTCGTGCATGACCTGGCGGCAGGCGCCGCAGGGCTTGGCCGCGGCGCCGACGACGGCGACGGCCACGATGGAATCGAAGCCGCTGGCGACGGCGTGATAGATCGCGGCGCGCTCGGCGCACATCGCCAGGCCGTAGCTCGCGTTCTCCACGTTGCAGCCCGGGAACACGCGGCCGCCGGCGGTCATCACGGCGGCGCCGACGGGGTAGCGGGAGTAGGGGCAGTACGCGCGCTTCTGCGCCTGCACGGCGGTCTCGATGAGGCGCTCGACGGAGCGCTTGGGGTTCTTGGCCATCAGAGGTATCTCCTCACGAGCAGGTCGAGCTTCTTGAGCGTCGCCTTGTTCCGGGCCTCGGGGGCGGTGAACAGGGCCCCCTTGAGCGCCTCGGAGAACGCGGGCTCGAGCGGGGCCTCGGCGATGCGCGGCACGGCCAGGCGCATCAGCTTCTGCGCGTTGGCCGAGTTCGCGTGGAGGTTGGCCACGACCATCTCCGTGTGGACCTCCTCGCCCTCCTTCCAGCAGTCGTAATCGGTGACCATCGCGACCTGCGAGTAGACGAGCTCGGCCTCGCGCGCGAGCTTGGCCTCGGTGGCGGCGGTCATGCCGATCAGCGACCAGCCGAAGGAGCGGTGCATCTCGCTCTCGGCCCGGGTCGAGAAGGCCGGGCCTTCCATGCAGCAGTAGGTGCCGCCGAACACGGACTTGATCCCGAGCTCCTTGGCGCAGTCGAAGACGATGCGGTTCTGCCCGGGCGCGAACGGCGGGTTCAGCGCGATGTGGGCGACGACGCCGTTGCCGAAGAAGGTTTGCACGCGGTCCTTGGTCCGGTCCACGAGCTGGTCGGGGAACACGAAGGTCCGGGGCGGGAGCTCCTCCTTGAGCGAGCCGACCGCGCTGAAGGCCAGCACGCGTTCGACGCCGAGGGACTTCAGCGCCCACATGTTGGCGCGCTGGTTGATCTCGGTGGGGGTGACGACATGGCCGCGCCCGTGGCGCGGCAGGAAGGCGCAGGGGACGCCGTCGAGGTCGCCGAGCGTGATGGGCCCGGAGTGGGCGCCGAACGGGGTCTTCAGACGCAGCTCGCGTGTGTTGCTGATGGCGTCGGAGGAGTAGAGGCCGCTGCCTCCGATGACGCCGACCTTCGCGTGGTTCTTGGGGGACTTCTTCACGGGCAATAGCCTCCGAGGGGAAGGAGCTCCTTGATGAGCTCGTAAAGGGTTTCGAGGTTCACCGGCTTCTGGACGAAGCGGGTCTTCGGGTCGTTGGGCAGGAGCTTGGCGAGCTTCGTGAGCGGATGCGCCGACATGAAGATCACGGGGATGTTCCTCGTGGCCTCGTCCTTCTGCAGGACCTGGTACGCGGAGTTGCCGTACGCGCCGGGCATCTGGATGTCGGTGAGGATCAGGTGCGGCCGGTGCTCGGCGGCCTTCTGCGCGAGCTGGTAGCCGTCGCTGACGACGATGACCCGGTTGCCCTTGGCCGACAGATAGTCGTTCAGGAGTCCCGTGATGTCGGGGTTGTCGTCGGCGATCAGGATCTGGGCGATCATTTGGCGGTGAGGAATTTTTCCATGATGGATGGATATATCGGGAAGCGGCGGCACAGCGCGGTGACGCCCTGCTTGACGCGCGCCAGGGCCGCGTCGTCGGTCCGGACCTTGAGCGCCGAGTCGATGAGCTCGGCGACCTCGTCCATCTCACCCTCGCCCATCCCGCGGGTCGTGATCGCGGGCGTGCCGATGCGCACGCCGGAGGCGATGAACGGCTTCTGCGGGTCGTAGGGGATCGCGTTCTTGTTGACCGTGATGCCGGCCTTGTCGAGCGCCTCCTCGGCCTCCTTGCCCGTCGCGTTCTTCGGGCGCAGGTCCACGGAGAACAGGTGGCAGTCGGTGCCGCCGGCCACGATGCGGAAGCCCTTGTCCGTCAGGGACTTGGAGAGGCGCCGCGCGTTGGCGATCACCTGGGTCTGGTACTGCTTGAACTCGGGCTTGAGCGCCTCGCCGAAGCAGACCGCCTTCGCGGCGATGACGTGCATCAGAGGCCCGCCCTGCTCGCCGGGGAACACGCTCGAGTCCAGCGCCTTGGCGTGGATGGACTTGCACATCACCATGCCGCCGCGGGGGCCGCGCAGGGTCTTGTGCGTCGTGGTCGTGGTGAAGTCGGCCAGCCCGACGGGGGAGGGGTAGACGCCCGCGGCGACGAGGCCCGCGTAGTGGGCGATGTCGGCGGCGAAGAGCGCGCCGACCTCGTCGGCGATCTTCTTGAGGCGGGCCCAGTCGATGACGCGCGAGTAGTTCGACGCGCCGACGAAGAGGATGCGGGGCTTCTGCTCGCGGGCGTCCTTCTCCGCCTTCTCGTAATCGATCAATTCGTCGTCCTTGCGGACGTCGATGGGGATGATCTTGTAGTACTTGCCGGAGAAGTTCATCGGATGGCCGTGCGACAGGTGGCCGCCGTGCGCGAGGTTGAGGCCCATCACGCCGTCGCCGGGCTTGAGCACCGAGAGGTACATGGCCATGTTGGCCTGGGAGCCGGAGTGGGGCTGGACGTTGACGTGCTCGGCGCCGAACAGCTTCTTGGCGCGCTCGATGGCGAGCGTCTCGGCCTGGTCGACGAACTCGCAGCCGCCGTAGTAGCGCTTGCCCGGGTAGCCCTCGGCGTACTTGTTCGTGAGCAGGGAGCCCTGGGCCTCGAGGACGGCCTCGGAGGTGTAGTTCTCCGAGGCGATGAGCTCGAGGTTGTCGGACTGGCGGCGCGCTTCGCGCGCGATCGCGGCGTACAGCTCGGGGTCCAGGTCAGCGAGGGTTTTGGGCATAGTATTGACTCTCCCTACGAACGATGGTGTCGAGCGCCTCTTCGATGGAGGAGGCGCAGGCCCGGTACTCCGCGGCGTCGGCCCCGACGGGGTCCGCCACGTCGGGCGGCGTGAGGCCGGCGGCCTCGCGCAGGACGAAGAGCTTGGCTTTCGCCTCCGGGAACTTCGCGAGAAGCTCGTCGCGGTGGGCGCGCTCCAGGCAGTACACGGCGTCGGCGGCGTCGAGGAGCGCCTTGTCGACGCGGCGGGCCCGGTGCTCGATGGGCGCGAGGCCGCGCTCGGCGAAGACGGCGGCGGCGCCGCGCGACAGCGGCATGCCGTAGGCCGCCTGCGTGCCGGCGGAGGCCGCCGTCGCGGAGAGGCCGGCGGCGCGGGACAGCTCGAGGAAGAAGCGCTCGGCCATCGGCGAGCGGCAGGTGTTGCCGGTGCAGACGAACAGGACGGACCTCGTCATGCGGCCGGGGCCCCCATGATCGCCTCGGCGGGGATCAGCCCGACCTTGGTGACCCGCGGCTTGTCGCCGGTGGCGTCGACGATGGTCGGGTCTCCGGCGGGGACGGCGCCGCCGTCGACGATCGCGTCGATGTCCGCTCCGAGCTCCGCGGACACGTCCGCGGCGGTGAGCTTGGGCGGCTTGCCGGACTTGTTGGCGCTCGTGTAGACCCAGGGCACGCCGGAGGCGGCGATCATGGCGCGGGCCGTCTCATTGGAAGGCACGCGGATGGCGACCGTCGGGTACTCGGGGAACGTCAGAAGACGGCCCTGGGCGGTGGGTTTGAGGAGGAGCAGCAGCGGACCGGGCCAGAACTTGGCGGCGAGCGTTTCGGCCAACGGCGTCCATTCCACCCAGGTCTTGGCGGCGTCGGTCGAGTGCACCAGGACGGCGAGGGGCTTCAAGGTCGAGCGTTCCTTGATCTGGAGGACGCGCCGGGTGGCGGACTTGATCAGGCCGGTGGAGCCGACGGCGTAGGAGCTCTCGGTCGGGAAGGCGACGAGCTTCGTGGACTTTCCGGCGGCGCCGGCTTTCGCGGCGGATTCGGGGGAAAGCATCTCAGCCATGGGAGGGCTCCGGGTCGGGGTGTAGGACGATGACGAACTCGCCGAGGATCTCGGGCTTCGCGGCGAGGGCGTCTCGCACGGAAACGGCGGTGCCGCGGATCCACTCCTCGTGGATCTTCGACAGCTCGCGAACGGCAACGACTTGGGCGCTCGCTCCGACGGACATTATGACGTCCTCGAGCAGTTCGAGAACCCTGAACGGGGATTCGTAGAGTACGATCGTGCGGTTTAACGGGATCGAAGCTTCAAGCGCCTTGCGGCGCTTGGACGGCGTTCGCGGAAGAAAACCTAAAAAAATAAAAGAATCGCCGGGCAGACCGGAACCGGCGACCGCCGTCGCGACGGCGCAGGGACCGGGCAGCGCGGTGACGGGCAAACCTTCCCTTCTCGCTGCCGCCACCGCCTTGCGGCCGGGGTCCGACACGCCGGGCAATCCGCCGTCCGAAACCAACGAGACCGCGTCGCCTCGGCGGACGCGTTCGAGGAGCTTATCGACGGAACGGGGATCGTTCTCATCATAGCGCTCGAGGGGGATGCCTAGTCCGAAATGGCTCATCAGATTCCGGGTACGGCGGGTGTCTTCACAGAAAACCACCTTCGATTCTTTCAGCGTACGCAGCGCTCTGGCCGTCATGTCTTCCAGATTGCCTAACGGCGTGGGAACCACATAAAGCATCTAATGCGCCGCCGGCTCGCGCGACCACTCGGAGAGCTCCAGGCGCATGAACGTCTCCACCACCTTCGGATCGAACTGGGTGCCGGCTCCCTTCTTCAGCTCGGCCAAGGCGATGTCTCGGCCCAGGGCCTTGCGGTAGGGGCGGTCGCTCATCATCGCGTCCCAGGCATCTAAGCAGGCTACGATTCTGGCCCCAAGTGGGATCTGCTCGCCCTTGAGGCCCTCGGGGTAGCCGCGGCCGTCGAACCATTCTTGGTGGTAGAGGACCATCTGGGCGACGGGGCCGAGGTATTTGACGGGGGCCAGGATCTGGTGGCCGATGATGGGATGCTTCTTCATCTCCTCGTATTCCTCGGGCGTGAGCTTGCCGGGCTTGAGGAGGATGGCCTCGTCGATGCCGATCTTGCCGATGTCGTGGAGGAGCGCGGCGTACTCGACGTGGCGGACCATGGGGTCGGGAAGGCCCATCTCCTGGGCGACGCGGCGGGCCTTCACGCGGGCGCGGTCGCTGTGCTCGGCGGTGTAGGCGTCCTTGGAGTCGACGGCGCGGGCCAAGGTCTGGACCATCTCCAGATAGAAGATCTGGAGGTTGTCGAACATGTCCATGTTGTGGAGCATGACGGCGGCCTCGCCGGCGAGGATGCTGAGGAACTTGACGTTGTAGTCGCTGAAGGGCTCCGCGCCGACCTTCGCGTGCAGATTGAGGACGCCGATCGGCTTGCCCTTGACCAGGAGGGGGATGGAGACGAAGGGCTCGACGTCGCCGGAGGCGGGGGCGAGGTAGCGCGGGTCGTTGGCCGGGTCGGCGACGAAGATCGGCTGGCCGGAGGCGAAGGCCTTGCCGGCGACTCCCTCCCCGGGCCGCAGGAACAGCTTCTGGGAGCTTTCCGTCGTCAGGCTGCGCGCGGCGACGATCTTGAGGCAGCCCTCCTTCTCGTCCCAGTTCATGACCGAGCCGCGGTCGCACTTCATCAGTTGGCAGGCGCAGTCGAGGACCGCGCGGCCGAACTCCTCCCGGGAGATGGCGCCCGAGTGCGACACGCCGTTCTCCTGGAGGGCGAGCAGCATGTTGAGAAGCTCGTCGAGCTTGCTCCAGCCTTCGGGCGCGCGCGGCGGGGCGGGGACGCTGGCGGGCTGGGACGCTTCTAAGGAATAGAGCCGGCGGAGGGTGAACCCGAGGGCGGCCAGCAGGACGACGCACAGGCCCGCGGCCCACCAGAATAAGCCTACCATAAGGCCTATTTTACTTCTTTTTTTCGGGATCTAGGATACTGGTGCCAGGCCTCCCATTATCCCATTACCCGATCTAGGGCTCTTCCTGAGCAATGGGATAATGGGAGGCCTGGCACCAGCTTATTTGGCGTCGATGAGCTTTCCGGCTTCGGCGTCCCCGACCATGTCTTTGAGCTGGGCGGTCGCCCCTTTGCGCATCGCCTCGTCCCCGGTCTGGGCGGCGTAGCGGACGAGCAGGGGGATGACCTTGGGGCTGCGGCTGCTGAAGGCGGCGGTCGCCCAGTACAGGCGCTCGGTGGCGTCCTTGGCCTCGTCGTGCTGGGCCACGAGCGCGGCGGCTTCCTCGTCCGTGGAGGAGACGCCGACCTTGAGGGCCATGTGGTGGCGAATCTCGGCGTCGACCTTGGGGTCGCGCAGCAGCTTCAGCATCTCGGCGCGGGTCTCGCGCGCGGCCGCGAGGTCGATCGGGGCGGCGACGGCGAGGGCGGCTCGCTCGCTGGCGATCAGGTCGCCCGACTCGCTCCAGGCGCGGAGCTTGGGCAAGGTCTGCTTCCAGTAATAGCGCCCGAGGAGGGCGCCGACCTTCGCGCTCTCCAGGCCCTTGCTCTCGAGCAGGGAGTACGACTTCTCCGGCTCCCACTGGGCGAGGGCGGACAGCGCCTCGTACTGCGTCCACCAGGCGTTGCGCTCCGTCATCATGTTGTTCTCGGTGACGCTGCTCGCGGCGAACTTGCGTCCGGCGATGGCGCGGATCATGGGCAGGGCCGCGCGCGCCCGCAGGCGGAAGGCCCCGTTGACGCCGAACAGCTGGGCTTCGGGCTCCGGTTGGCGCAGGTAGGTCATGAACAGGGGCTCGAGCTGCGGGCTGCCCGGGGCGATGCGCGCCAGCGAGGCCATCACCGAGTCGCGCGTGTACGCGTCGGTGAAGCGGGAGAACAGGTCGAACAGATGGGCCACGTCCTGGCCCGAGACGGGGGCGGTCTTCGCGATCTGGTCGAGGATCTGGGTGCGCTCCGCGGAGCTTCCCGCCTCGATGAAGCGGTCCTTCAGGACGGTCACGCTCGGCGCGGCCGCGGGTGCGGCCGGGGCGGGTTCGGCCGCGCGGGCGGGGAGGCACAGCGACATCCAGGCGGCGAGCAATAGGGTGATCATGGGTTCATTTTCTCCGGGACAAAGTCCGGGACAGCGCCGCTTCGAGGCTGACGAGGCGGTAGCCGGCGGCGTCCACGACGGTCATCGTCTTGGGGCAGAGGTCGAGGTCCCAGGAAGAACGGATCAGGACGGCGGCGGTCTTGGCCGCGGCCGTCCCGGCGAGCAGCCGCAGGGCGGCGGCCTGTCCCGGGAAGCGCCTGGCCTCGAAGCAGAGGAAGACGACGCGTTCGGCGCGGCGGACGAGCTCGGGCAGGCGGCCCAGCTCCGTCGTCGCGACCGGCGCGCGCGCGAAGGAGCAGCCGGGCGCCAGGCGGCGGGCGAGGGCCTCGGGACCGCCGGGGCCGCCCTCGAAGGTGAAGCGCTCCCGCACCTCCCTGAAATCGGGGACCACGACGAGCGTGTCGCGCGACAGGGGCACGGGCAGAGCGGTCCTTCCCTGCCGCGCGACGACGACGGCCTTGCCCGCGATCCGGGCGGAGAGCTTCTCGCCGTCGGAGAGCCGGGCGGCGGGCGCCTTGCGGCGATGGAGCAGCCGCGTGATGCGCGCGTCGGCGTCCGCCAGCTGCTCGGCCGGGGCCCCGGCCTCGCGCAGGAGTTCGACGGCGTCGGTCATGCCCTGCAGGTCGTGGGCGATCATCAGCACGTCGTGGCCCGCGTCGAGGCATTTGAGCGTGGCCTCGGCGACCGGCCAGCGCTTGGTGATCGCGCCCATGCACAGGTCGTCGCTGACGACGAGCCCGTCGTAGCCGAGCTCGCCGCGGAGGACGTCGCGCACGATCTTCTTGGAGAAGGTCGCCACCTCCTTGTCGAACGCGGGGAAGCGGACGTGCGAGGTCATCACCGCGTCCACCCCCGCGGCGCAGGCCGCGCGGAAGGGCGCCAGGTGCGTGCGCGTGAAGGCGGCGCGCGGCAGCCTGATCGTCGGCAGGTCGACGTGGGCGTCCACGGTCGCCGCGCCCTTGCCGGGGAAGTGCTTGGCGCAGGCGGAGACGCCGCTGTCCTGCATGCCCTTGATCAGCGCGGCGCCCAGCCGCCCGGCCAGGACGGGGTCGGCCCCGAAGGACCTGATGCCGATGCCGGGGTTGTAAGCCTCGGTCGCCACGTCGAGGACGGGCGCCAGGTTCATGCGGATGCCCAGCGGGGCCAGCTCGCGCGCCATCTGGCGGCCGACGGCGTAGGCGAGCCGGGGGTCGCGGGCGCGCCCCAGCGCCGCGTTGCCGGGAAAGGGGGTGACGCCGCTCTTGAAGCGGAGGACCCAGCCGCCCTCGTGGTCGATGGCCACGAGCAGGTGCCGGCCGAGGCGCTGCTCGAGCTCGGCGACGAAGGCTTTCGTCTGGGCCGGGGTCTCGATGTTGCGCGCGAGCAGGAGAAGGCCGGTCGCGCCCGTGGACTTGAACAGGGACACGGTCTGGCGCGTCGGCTTCAGGCCGTACGCTCCGAACATGAACAAACGCCCGGGATCGGTCATCGCGTAAGTCTAACAAAGGGGCGCGTCGGTTTTGTTAAAGTATGGACATGGACGCCTTCACTTTCCTGCGCGAGCGGGTCGCTTTGTTCGCGGGAGTCTCCGAAGAGCATCTGACGGCCCTCGCCACGGTCTCGACCCTCAGCTCGTACAAGAACGGCCAGACCATCATGTTCAAGGGCGCGACCGTCGACGGGCTCCACGTCATGGCCGTGGGCAAGGCGGGCGTCTTCATCAAGCCTCCCGTTCAGCCGGTCGTCCAGGTCGCCGAGCTCAATTCCGGCGACGTGTTCGGCGAGACCTCGATCATCGAGAACGGCACCGCCGGGGCGACGATCAAGTGCATCGAGGACGGCACCTACGTCCTGAACATACCCCAGGACGCTTTCCGCGTCCTTCTCGCCGAAAGCCCGGACTTCGTGGCCCGGGTGAAGGCCCTGATCGCCTCGCGCAAGGCGCCTTAGGGGCCCGGGCCGGGTGGGCCTTTGGGCCCTGGGCGGCCCTTCGTCTCATCGCTATCATAAGACCATGGATGCCTTGACCTTCCTGCGCGACCACGTGTCGCTGTTCGCCGGCGTGAACGAGGAGAACCTGACCTCGCTCGCCCAGGCCTCGGAGCTGCTGACGTTCGCCGCCGGCCAGACCATCCTCTTCAAGGGCGCGACCGTCGACGGGCTCCACATCGTCGTCTCCGGGCAGGCGGACGTCTTCATGAGGGCCTCGAACAAGGCCCTGGTCCGCATCGCCGAGCTCGGCGCGGGCGAGGTGTTCGGCGAGATGTCCATCGTCGAGATGGGCACCGCCGGCGCCACGATCAAGGCCTCCGACAAGGGCGCGGTCGTCCTGATGGTCCCCCAGGAAGCCTTCCGCCATGTCCTCCAGCAGGACGAGGGCTTCGCCGTGCGCGTCAACATGCTCATCGTCTCGCGCCGGACCGCCCCCGTCTCCGTCCCCGCGTAAGCTTCTCCGGGTCGAACGGGTATAATGGGCGCCATGAGCGCTCTCTCGATTTTCCTCCTCCTCGCCGCGTCCCTCCAAGCCGCTCCCGTCGAGCTTTCCGTCCTGTCCGTCGTGCCGTCCGGGCGGACCGACTCGCCGCGCGCGGCCTCCGCGATCGTCGCGACCTTCAACCAGCCCATGGTCGCCCTGGCCTCGCCGGCCGACATGGGCCGCGCCTGCCCCTTGAGGCTCGAGCCCGCGGTCCCCGGCCGCTGCCGCTGGCAGGGCACCCAGGTCCTCGCCTTCGAGCCGGAGGCGCCGCTGCCCCCGGCGCGGCTTTTTCGCGCCGTGATCCCCGCGGGCACGCGCTCGGCCGTGAGCGGCCAGGCCCTCGCCGCCGACAAGGCCTGGGAGTTCGAGACGCCGCGTCCGCGCCTCGTGGACAGCGCGCCGCGCTACGGCGAGCGCTGGATCGCGCTCGACGCGGCGCTGTTCGCGCATTTCACGGTCGAGATGGACCCTCGCCGCGCGCGTTCCTTCGTGAGCCTGATGGAGGCCCCGCTCGACGGCGGGCCCGAGCGCGAGGTGGCCGCGGGCGTCCGCCGGGCGACGGCGGAAGAGGTCAGGAAGGTCTGGCCGTACCATTGGGGGGAGTTCGCCCCGTCCACCGCCACCGTGCTCGCGGTCAAGCCTTCGGCGCTGCGGAAGGACCGCGCCTACCGGCTCATCCTTAAAAAGGACCTTCCCGCGGCCGCGGGCGAGCTCGGCCTGGGCTCCGAGGCCGCCGTCGTTTTCGAGACCTACTATTCGTTCCGCTCCCTGGGCGGCCCCGGGGAGTCGTGCCTGCCCCGCGGCTACGCGATCGAGTTCAGCAATCCCGTGCGCATGAGCGACCTTCTCGCGCACTCGCGCGTGGAGGGGACGACGCGGACCTGGTCCCCCGCGTCGCGGGGCTTCGAGGACATGGGGCAGCGCCACGAGGCGCGCCGCGCGGTGACCTTCCACCTCCCCAATCCCGGATTCGAGCCCGACGGGTCCTACGCGATCGTCGTCTCCTCGGGCCTGAGCGACGCCTTCGGACAGACCTTGGGCGCCGAGGCGCGCCTGGAGTTCAAGAACGGCTGGATCTGCCCGCGGCTGACCATGCCCGGCGGGTTCGGCGTGCTCGAGCAGTATCTGCCGGCGCGGCACCCGGTCGTCGCCGTCAACGCCGACAAGCGGCCGCTGCAGAAAGCCGTGATCCCCGACGAGGCGTTCGTCCCCTTCTACCGGGGCCTGACCTGGGGCTGCGAGCGGGGCGTCGCGGGCGGCGAGGAGAAGCTCTGGGACGTGGGCTTGCCGCGCAACCGCTCCCTGCGCACCTTCGTCGACCTCGGCCCGCTCTTCGCGCCGCCGGGGCGCGCGGGCGGGACGGCGTTCGTCCAGGTGGCGGACCCGTCGGGCTGCTGGCGCAAGGCGGTCCTCGACGTGACGCGCGTGGGGCTGACGCTGAAGAGCTCCCCGGACTCGACCTTGGTGTGGGCGTCGTACCTCAAGACCGGCGCGCCCGCGGCGGGCGTTCCCGTGGTCCTGCGCGACGACGGCAACAAGGTCCTCTGGCGCGGGACGACGAACAAGCAGGGCGTGGCGGACGCGCCGGGCTGGATCGGCCTCGGCTTCAAGGATTGGCAGCGCTGGACCCGTCCCAACCTGTGGGCCTTCGCCGAGGACCCCAAGGGCACGGCGGTGCTGTCCCTGGATTGGCGCGGCGAGCTCGAGCCGTGGCGCTTCAACATCATGTCGGACTGGGCGCCGAGGCCGGAGCGGTTCCGTGGGACCCTCTTCACCGAGCGCGGCGTCTATCGCGGCGGCGAGACGGTCAAGGTGAAGGGAGTGCTGAGGAAGCTCTCTCGCGGCGACTGGGCCCCGTTCGGCCCCGGCGACCCCCGCGCGCTCGTCATGACGGTGACCGACTCGCGCGGGACCAAGGTCCTCAAGTCGAGCGTGACGGTCTCCGAGCGGTCCTCGTTCGACGCGGAGATACCGCTGTCCCCGGAGGCGCCGAACGGGCATTGGAGCGTGTCGATCACCGAGCCGGGGAAGGAGGACGAGGCGCTCGTCCGCCCCGTCGACGAGGAGGAGGAGTGCGTCGAGCATTGCTACGTCGGCAAGGAGGACCGCCTGGAGCTGTCGCGCGGCTTCCGCGTCGAGGCGTTCAAGCCGGCGTCCTTCGAGGTCAAGGCCGTCCCGGGTTCTCCTTCCTATCTCGCGGGCGACGCGTGGAGCGCGGGCATCGAGGGCTGGTGGCTGTTCGGCGCGCCGATGGCGGGCGAGAAGGCGTCGTGGAGCCTGCGCCTGGAGCCCGCGTATTGGACGCCGCCGGGCTGGGAGGGTTTCGATTTCTCGCCGGGCTGGCACCTCCGCCACGCCGAGACGGGGCGTCTGGCCGCCTCGGGGGAGGAGACGCTCGACGCCCAGGGGAAGGCCGCGGTCTCGGCCAAGCTCGATCCCGGCGCGGGCCTGGGGGCGCTGTCCGCTCTGTTCGAGGCCTCGGTGACGAGCCCGGAGCGCCAGCGCCTGTTCGCGCGCGGTTCTTCGATGGTGCATCGCGCGGACCTTTACCTCGGCGTGAGGCCGAACAAGCCCTTCCTCGAGACCGGCGAGCCGTGGAGCGTGTCCGTCGTCGCGGTCCGCCCGGACGGCGTCCGCGCGGCGTCCTTGCCCGCGTCCTTCCGCGTGACCCGCCGGGATTGGCTCAGCGTCCAGCGCGCGGGCGTGGCCGGCCGCCTCGAGTGGGTCAGCGAGCAGCGCGAGGTCGTCGTCGCGAGCGGGACCTTCGCGCCCTCGCCCTCCACCTGGACCTGGACCTTCGTCCCCGGCAAGCCGGGGCAGTACCTGTTCGCGGTCTCGGCCCGGGACGAGAGCGGCCGACCGGCGGAGACGCAGGCGTCCTTCCACGCGGCGGGAGCCGGGGAGGCGTACTGGCGGCGCGGCGACACCGACCTCATCGAGATCGTCGCGGACAAGGAGAAGTACAAGCCCGGCGAGACCGCGAAGCTGATGGTCAAATCGCCATACGCGCGGGCCACCGCCCTGATCACCGTGGAGCGCGAGGGCATCATCTCCCGCTGGACCCAGGAGCTCAAGGGCGGGGCGGACGTCGTCCGCGTGCCGCTCGACGACCGCGCCGTGCCCAACGTCTACGTCGGGATCGTCGCGCTCAACGGCCGTTCGGGGAAGCCGCGGTACGGCGAGGACGGCGACGACCTCTCGAAGCCGCAGGCCAAGTTCGGCTACGCCGCCCTGTCGGTGGACCCGGGAGGGAGGCGCATCTCGGTCGAGATCAAGCCCGACAAGGGCGACTACCGCCCCGGCGCGACGGTCCGCGCCGCGCTGTGGGCCCGCGACGAGGCGGGGCGTCCCGTGCCCGCGGAGGCGACGGTGTACGCGGTGGACGAGGGCGTGCTCAACCTCACCGACTACCGGACGCCCGATCCGTGGCGGGAATTCTACGGCGACAGGCCCCTGCTGGTCGGCTCCGCCGACACGCGCCAGTTCGTGATCGGCCAGCGAAGCTTCGGCGAGAAAGGGAAGAACCGCGGCGGAGGAGGGGGGCGCGGCGGGCTGCCGCCGGGGGTGGATCTGCGTTCGAACTTCCTCCCCACCGCGTTCTGGGCTCCGGCGGTGAGCCTCGGCGCGGACGGCCGCGGGACCGTGTCCTTCAAGCTCCCGGACAACCTCTCCCGCTTCCGCCTGATGGCGGTCGTGCACGACGGGCGCCGCTTCGGGTCCGGAGACTCCCGCTTCACCGCGTCGAAGCCGCTTCTCCTCCGTCCGAGCCTGCCCCGCTTGGCGCGCGTCGGCGACGAGTTCGAGGGCGGCGTGACGGTCCACAATTACTCCAAAACGGATTCCACGGTGTCCCTGACCCTGGCGCTCGAGGGGTCCGCCGTCGCCGTCGTGGGCGACGCCCGGCGCGAGGTGTTCGTCCCCGCCGGCCGCGCCGTCGAGGCGACCTGGGCTTGCCGCGCCACCGGGATCGGGACCGCGGAGTTCCGCTTCGCGGCCGTGTCCGGCGCCGAGAGCGACGGCCTCCTGTGGAAGCTCCCGGTCAAGGTCACCGAGCGCATGGAGCACGCCGCGACCTCCGGCGCGACGGAAGGCCGGACGATCGAGATGGTCGCGCGCCCGGAGAACGCGGTGCCGGGCCTGGGCGCGCTCGAGGTGACGGTGTCGCCGACGGCGCTGTCGGGGCTGCGCGAGGGCGCGCGCTACCTGCTCGAGTATCCCTACGGCTGCCTCGAGCAGAGGCTGTCGCGCGCCCTGCCCGTGATCTCCGGCGCGGACCTCGTCGAGTCGTTCGGGCTCGGCACCGTCGCGGCCCTCAAGCCCGCGGTCCAGGGCGTGCTCGACCGCCTCGGCGACTTCCAGCATCCCGCCGGGGGCTACGGCTACTGGCCTTCGCCCTGGCAGCCGGATCCCTGGGTGACGGCCTACGCGCTCGAGACCTCCGCTCTCGCCCGCCGCGAGGGCTACCGCCTTCCCGAGGATTCGATCCGCCGCGCGCTCGACTGGGGCGGACGCTATCTCGCCGACGAGAGGACGGACTGGGCGTATCCGTACTCGCGCTCCGAGGATTTCGCGGCCCGCGCGTACATGACCTACGCCCTGGGCCTCCACTCCCGGCCCCAGCCCGCGTCCTTCCGCAAGCTCTACGAGCGGCGCGATCAGCTCTCGCTGTCGGCCAAGGCGTGGCTGCTCAAGGCCGCGGCGGCGTCGGGCGGGGAGGCGGAGTCGAAGGCGCTCGCCGACGAGCTCCTCGCGCAGTCGCGCGTGGAACCGCGCGGCCTGCACTTCGAGCTGTCCGAGCTCGACGAGATGCCGTGGCTCCACGAGTCCGGCGTCAAGGCGACCGCGGTCGCCCTCCAGGCCCTGCTCGAGGCCCGCGGGGGCTTCCCCGGCGACGAGAAGGCCGCGCGCTGGCTCGTCGAGGAGCGCAAGGCCCTGGGCCGCTGGCGCACCACGGCGGAGAACGCCTCCGGCCTGAGAGCGCTGCAGGACTTCTACCGCCGCTATGAGAAGGAAGAGCCGGACTTCACGGCCACGGTCCGGCGCGAGGGCGAGGCTTCGACCTTGTACTCCGAACGGTTCCGGGGCCGCACGACCGAGTCGCGCCGGAAGTCCCTCAAGCTCGACGAGGTCCTGGCCGGGAGGAAGGAGGCTCGCCTGGAGCTCGCCAAGGAGGGCATCGGCCGGCTGTACTACGACCTGCTGCTGTCCTACGCGCCGGCCTCCTTCGACAAGCCCGCCGCCGAGGGCTTCGAGCTCGAGCGCAAGGTCGAGCCCCTGCGCGGCGACCTGCGCGCCGGCAAGCGCGCGGTCGTGACCTTGACCGTGCGCACGAAGCAGGACCGCCTGTTCGTCGCGCTCGAGGACCCGCTGCCCGCGGGCTGGGAGATCGTGGACCCGAGCTTCGCCGTCGAGGGGAGCGAGGACGCGCGCGCCCTCGACGAGCAGGGAGGACGCGGGCAGTATTGGGGGAGCTTCCACCGGTCCGAGAAGTACGACGACCGGGTCCAGGTCTTCGCCGACTACATGACCGCCGGCGAGCACCGGTGGTCCTACCTGATCCAGGCGACGACGCCGGGCAAGTGGCACGTACCCGCCGCGACGGTGGAGGAGATGTACAAGCCCGAGGTGTTCGGCCGCACGGCGTCGGGCGCCGTGGAGACCGCGCGGTGACGCGCGGCCTCCTCGCCGTCGCCGTCTGCCTCGCCGCCGTCCGCGCGGGCGCGCAGGCCGCGCTCCCGCCCGCTCCCGCCGTCGAGGTCGTGGACCGCTACGGGCGGATCCTCCGCACCGCCATGCCGGAGGACCTCTACTCCGTCCCGATCCGTCTGGAGGACATGTCGCCGTGGGTCGTCGTCGCGACGCTCGGCGCGGAGGACCGGCGCTTCTTCGAGCACGGCGGCGTGGACCCGCGCTCCGTCGCGCGCGCCTTCCTTCAGAACGCCCGGGCGGGCCGGACCGTGTCCGGCGGCTCGACGATCACGCAGCAGCTCGTCCGCGCCCTCGAGCCGCGTCCGAAGACCATCGCCGGGAAGATCGGCGAGGCCTGGAAGGCCCTCCGGCTCGAGCGGAGCGCGTCGAAGCGGGACATCCTCGAGGCCTATCTCAACCGCGCGCCGTACGGCCGCGGCTCCCGCGGCATCGAGGCCGCCGCGCGCACCTGGTTCGGCGTTCCCGCCCGGGACCTGACCCTCGGGCAGGCCGCCCTGCTCGCCGGCCTGCCCAAATGCCCCTCGCGCTGCGACCCGGTCAAGGACCCGAAGGCCGCCGAGGCGCGCCGCCGGGTCGTGCTCGGCCGCCTGCTCAACTGGGGCTGGATCTCCGCCGGCGATCATCGCGCCGCCCGGGACGAACGCCTCGGCGTCTCAGACCGCGCCCGCGAGGACCTCGCGCCCCACTTCGCCCGCCGCGCCCTGTCGCGGGGATCCGGGACGAGGCGGGCCACCACGCTCGACGCGGAGCTCCAGCGCGAGCTCGAGGGGCTGGCCGCGACGCACCTGGCGTCGCTCGGCTCCCACCGCGTGACGAACGCGGCCGTGATCGCGCTCGACAACTCCGACGGCGCGGTCCTCGCCTGGGTCGGCTCCGGCTCATTCCACGACGCGGCGAACCAGGGCCAGGTGGACGGGGCGTCCGCCCGGCGCCAGCCCGGCTCGGCGCTCAAGCCCTTCGCCTACGGCCTCGCCTTCGAGCGCGGCGCCTCGCCGTCGGACGTCATCGAGGACGCGCCGACCTTCGCCGTCGGGGGCTTCGCGCCGCGCAACTACGACGAGAGCTTCCACGGCCCCGTCACGATGCGCCAGGCCCTGGCCTGCTCCTACAACGCCCCGGCGGTGCGCGTGGCCGAGCGCCTCGGCGTCGGCGACCTCCTCGCCGCGCTGCGCGGGTTCGGGTTCGACTCGCTCGACCTCCCCGCGGAACGCTACGGCGCGGGGCTGGCGCTCGGCAACGGCGAGGTCACTTTGCGGGAGCTGGCCGGCGCCTACGCCGCGCTCGCGCGCGGC
>JACPOW010000080.1 GCA_016191335.1 Elusimicrobiota bacterium
AAGTCCTCGTCTGGCTGGAGGGGCCCCATGAACGATTCCCACCCAGGTTTTCGCGAAGCGAAAACCCTGGCGCCGCAGGCGCCATTCCGTTCAAATGCCGTTGTCAGCGTGGTGCTTCAAAACCCCGTGAACTTGGAGTTTAAATCAAGCGTTCGTGAGCCCCGGAACTGACCCTTTCCCCTCGGGAAATCACGACTCGTGAGCGTTCGTGAGCCGAAAAAATATCCCGCGATCTCGGTCGCCGCCCTCGCGCTTATCATGTTTCTGCCGGGCATGTCCCGGCGCAGACGCAAAACGTGGAGGTGTAACCCGATGAAATCCTTGATGTCGTTCGTGCTCCTGATGCCGATGATCCTCGCCGCCGCGCCGTCGCGCGCGTTATCCCTGCCCGCCGTAGTCGACGACCGCTGCCGCGACGGGTCCTGCCCGCAGCCCTTCCCTCGCCCCGGCTCCTGCCCCGAGGGGACCCACCGGGTCTTCGACGAGTACCAGGGACGCTACATCTGCGTCCAGGACGAGCCCCGCGGACCGCGGCCTCTTCCCTGGCGCACGGAACGTATGAAGGAGTTGAGCGGAGCTCTCGGCGGCGACGACATGTCCGTCAAGGGCGCGGCCTTGAACGGCCTCTTCGACGCGACGCAGTCCCGCAAGTCCGACGCCGGCGCGGTCTCGGCCGGCGCCTGGGGCGCGGCCCCGTCCGGCATCGCCGTCCTGAAGCCGTACGACCCCAAGAAGGGAGCCCGCCTGACGCTCGTCGGCGAAAAGGGCGCCGCGGCCGGGGCGATCGTCGGCGGCGCCGCGACGGGAGGGAATACCGCGGGAGAGGCTCTTGGCGGGTTGGCCGGCAGCAAGCTCGAGGACAAGTTCAACCGCAAGATGGATGAGATCGGCAATGGGCTCCGTTCCGATGGCGACTCCGCATTGCAGAAAGGGACCCAGGCTCAGAAAGACGCCGAGAAGAAGTGGCCAAAGAAATAAGATATCGACGACCTGCCGCCGGGGGGCTGCCCCCGGCGGCGGTCCTAGGTTCGATCATGAAAAGATCCGGAATCATCCTGTTGACCCTCGCGGCCGTCAGCGCTCTTCGCGTTCCCGTCGCGAACCTGCTTTATTCCTTCGCCCTCAATCTCGGCGGCCGGGGGCTCGCCGCGCAGTCGCAGTCGTTGATCGCCATGGTATGCGACGGCGTCGCCATGGTCGCGGCCGCCTGGGTCGCGACGGGCCGCTTGGAGCTCGATCGCAGCCGCGGGTTCCCCCTGTCGTGGCCCGCCAGGATGACACTCGCCGGGGCGGGCATCGGCGCCGCGATCGCGCTCGTCAACGCCCTGATCGTACACCGCTTCTTTCCCCAGGCGGCCGCGTCCAGCACGACGGTTGCGACCTATCTTCAAGGGGCGCCGGGCCTGGGGGCGCACCTGGCCTTGGGCTTCGGCCTCGCCGTGTTCTCTCCGGTCGTCGAGGAGATCTATTTCCGGGGCCTCCTCCAGCAGGGGCTCGACGAGGCCGTGCCCTATGCTGGCATGCTCGCGGCCACCTTGCTCTTCGTCACCGAGCATCCCGGCTCGTTCAACTCCCCCGCGATCTGGCTCCTCGGCCTGGGGCTCGCCCTAATCTATCGCCGGACGAGGTCCGTCGCGGCGACGATCGCCTGCCATGTCGTCAACAACTGCCTCATCCTGTACGCCCTGCCGCTCGCGACGCGCTGAAGCGGAGTAGGCCTTCCCGTCCGCAAACCCTAGGCCTTTTCCCGTCGTGACTTCGGGCCCTTCGGACCTTCGGTCTTTCGGCGGGCGGTGGTAGACTCGGGCCATGAAACACCGAGAACATGCCGCCGCGATCCTTTCCCTCCTTGTCGCCACGTCGGCCTCCGCCCAGACGATCGGTTCCGTGGCGGTCCCGCGGCTCCCGGCCGGCGCTCCCACTTTGATCATCCCCGGCGCTCCCGCGATGGGGGGGAATCTGTCGATCCCGACCTTGTCGCCGTCATCCCTCACCCCCGTCCTCGCCGCCCCGTCGATCGCCCCGACTCCGATCAATGCGCTCGTTCCCGCCGCCCTCCATCCGTTGCCGGTCCAACCCGCCGCCCCCGCCGCGCTCCGCGCGGCGACATCTTTGTCCGGCACTCTTTCCGCGGCTGCGTCCGAAGGACGCAGCCAAGCTCCGGCCCTCGACGCCGCGTTCGATGGTCTTAAGGCCGCTTCGACGCCCGACGCCGTTTCCGTTCCCAACACGCCCTCCTCCGACGCGTTCGTCCTCGAGGCCCGCCGCCGCTTCCAGGCCCTCCGCCGCGCCGAGTCCGAGCGCGGGTCCCGCCCGGAAGGCGCGATCCCGAGCGACGAGGACATGCACGGCCGCATGGACCGCCTGCCCTCCACGAACCCCGAGCGCGCGAAGTTCATGATCGAGCTCTTCAAGCTCGGCGGCGCGACCGACGCCGACATCGTCCTCCAGGACGCCGGCCGCGGCCGCAACAACATCATCGTGACCAAGAAGGGGAAGACCGACCGCGTCATCGTGGTCGGCGGCCACTACGACCAGGTCAGCGAGGGCCTGGGCAAGATCGACAACGGCACGGGCGCCACCATGGTGGCCAACCTCTACCAGGCGCTCAACGGCACGGAGACCGACGCGACCATCGTCTTCATCGCCTTCGCCCGCGAGGAGGAAGGCCTGTACGGCTCTCAGGCCTACGTGCGCTCGCTCGACAAGACGAAGCGCGCGAAGATCGACGCGATGATCAACCTCGACACGCTCGCGGTGGACGGCACCTTCACCTGGAAGAACAACTCCACGCGCGCGCTGCTCGACCGCTTCGCGCAGGTCTCGCGCGACAGCGGCCACGCGAGCAAGGAGGACTACCTCAACGGCGGCGACGCCGACTCCTCGACCTTCCGCGACGCGGGCATCCCCGCGATCACGATCTACGGCGCGTCGCAGGACGTCATCTTCGACGTGATCCATTCCGAGCGCGACAACATGTCCGCGTTCAGCCTGAAGCACTACAAGAACGCCTACATGCTCGTGCTCGAGGCGATCAGGTCGCTCGACCGGACCCCTCTTGGCCCCGTCGGGCGGAGGGACATTTAGAGGACCGCGCGGGATTCTGGGCCCAGGAAAAATTGGGACCAATGCCCGCGCGATTTCGGGACCTTCGACCCGACGTGGTCGAAAGGGGCCTGTGATACTATGGCGGCCAGGACGCAAGAGACTCGAACGATGCACGGGGATATCGTGAAGAGAGAAATGACGAAGAAAGTTCTGTCCATCTTTTGCTGTTCCGTTATCATGAGCGGTTCTTCCGCGCCGGCTTTCGCGCAGGTCGTCCGCGGAAGCATCGGCGGCGCGGGCGTTCATGCGCCCGCGGCCGGGGTCCTTACCGGCTCGCCCTCCGCGATTAACCCCGCCCTCAACGGCGGGGTTTCCTCTATACAGGGAACCTTGACGCCGACAGTGGTCGCGCCGGCCGCGTCCCTGACCCCGGCCCTGAGCGCCCCGAACGCCCTGGTGCCCGTCAAAGCCCTCGCCGCCGCGACCCCCGTCGCCGCGCCCGTGAAGGCCGAGCCGGTCAGCGCCCTCGCCGCCGTCCGCGGCCTCGCCGCCGCGATCGGCGACGAGAACCTGCCCAAGGGCCAGGACCAGGCCAAGGAAGCCGCCGACAAAGCCTTCGACGGCGGAGCCGGGAACGGCGAGGTCGAAGGCGAGGACGCCTCCGTGCCTTTCGCGCACAACGGCGCGCCGCTCGCCCAGCTCTACCCGCGCGTGGTGTTCATCCAGGACGTCTTCAGCGGCCCGGTGTCCGACAAGACCGTGGAGTACGTCAACAAGCTCGTGGACGCCGGCGTGCACGTGGTGTTCCTGACCTGGCGCCCGCACCGCGGCGCGGACTCGGCCGACTCGATCCTGATGGAGCGCGTCAAGCAGTCGCGCAACAACCCCGTCATCGTCGTCTCCTACAACGGCGGCAAGGTGTCCCTGCACGGCCGCGCGGCGAACCCGAAGCCGCTCATCGAGAGCGTCGGAGCCTTCCCCGCCGAGGCGCTCGCCAAGATCAGGAAGATCGCCACCGTCGCCGAGGCCGTCCCGGCCGAGAACGAGGCCTTCTCCCTCACCGTCCGCCTCGACGACTCGAAGGTGACCCCGACCCAGAACGCGCAGATCGCCGCGCTCAACCGCAAGCTCAAGGCCGCCGGCCTCGATTACAAGGCCGAGGTCCATCCGAGCAAGCTCGCCACCGCGATCATCCACTCGATGCCCCTGCGCTTCTCGCTCGCCCGCGTGATGCAGGCCCTCGAGACGCAGTTCGCCGGCGAGAACCTGTCCCAGTCGCCGGAGAAGTTCCTGATCCTGTCCGACTCCGTCAAGTCGCCCCGCTTCTCCACCTCCTTCCCCAAGAACTCCGAGATCCAGGTGGTCCGCGGCGAAGCGGCGATGGAGAACGTGCTCGGCGCCGTCCTCGGCGACCGCGCGCTCGGCAGCGTCTCCCTCAAGCTCGGCAAGCTCCGCCAGTACGTCGAGTACTGGGAGCCGTCCCACAGCCGCGCGCGCAACTACGAGCCCGACGCGGTGGGCGGCAGCGGCGGCGGCGGCTCGATCCGGCGCGCCGGCGGCGACCGCGAGACGAACAAGATGTTCGCGATGTACGTCGGGACGATCATGTTCCGTCTGATGGCCCAGCTCTACGACGACATCTTCCGCGGCCAGCACCAGCTCGCCAAGCTCACCGTGCTCCAGGCGCAGCTGCGCTCGATGTGGTACGCCCCGCTCAAGCACGGCGTCTACGTCAACAAGGGCCTGGCCAAGATCATGAGCACCCCGGCCTGGAAGGCGCAGAGCAAGGGCTATCTCGAGTACGCGAACTCCTACCTCACGAACTTCTACTTCCGCGAGTTCGGCGACTACACCCGCGCCGCCCGCAACGTGCAGGAGAACTACGTCGGCCTGTCCACGGACCGCAAGAGCCTGATCACCCTCGAGTTCGTCTCGGCGGCGACGGGCAAGCTGTACAAGATCCACACCCGCATCCCGCGCGTCATGCGCCTCGAGATGGCGCAGGGACTGACGCTCACCGCCTACGCCTACCGCACCGGCAAGGAGACGCCGGACGACGGCGAGGAGTTCCTGGCCCGCGTGCTCGCCATGGCGATGCTCAAGGGCCACGCCCGCAAGGGCCCCGACGGGAAGTGGCACCACGGCTCGCCCGAGGGCAAGGTCATCGAGAGCCTCAACGTCCAGCTCGAGTACCGCACCAGCGCCCGCCTGCACATCTTCAAGGCCGAGGACTTCCTCCGCCTCGAGGAGAACCAGACCGTCAACGGCCCGATCGTCCAGGAGATCATCTCCGCCATCGAGCGCGAGGAGGCCGACGCCGAGTACCAGGCCTACTACGCCGAGCAGGAGCAGGAAGCCACCAAGGACGACCTGAAGAAGAAGCCGGCGGCGAAGGCGAAGAAGCCCGCCGCGAAGAAGCCGGTCGCGAAGAAACCGGCGGCGAAGCCCGCCGCGAAGGGGAAATAAGATGAAGCTCGCGGCCCGTTTGCTCCGGGTCGTCCTGGCGGCGGCCCTGCTGGCCCCGTCGTCGGCGTTCGCGCAGGTGCGCGCCTCCGTCCCGGGCGCCTCGGCGGGAGCTCCGACCGTCGTCCCTTCCTTCGGCGCGGGGCTGTCCGCCCCGTCCGTGGCCGCTCCGTCCTTGAGCGCGCCGTCCCTGTCGCTGACGCCCGTCCTGGCGGCTCCGTCGATCGTCCCGTCCGCCGCCTCGCCCGTCCCCTCCGCCTTGAAGCCGGCCGCGGTCGCCGCGGCCAAGGCGGCGACGCTCGCCGGGGTCGTGCCCTCCGCCCAGAAGCCCGTGGACGCCCAGGCTCCGGCCCGGCTCGACGCGCTGACCGCCCTGCGCGACATGCCCGCGGCGCTCGAGTCCGCGCCCGCCGCCGGCGCCAAGTTCGACGGCGCCAAGGTCCGCGACGCCGCCGACGAGCCGGTCGAGCCCGAGACCGTCACCAGCGAGATCTCCGACCAGAACGTCCAGGACGACCTCGCCCTGTGGTTCACCCGCAAGCAGAAGGCCGACATCAAGAAGGACCAGGTCTACGCGCTCGTCCGCCCCGTCCTCGGCAACGGCTCGCGCCGCTACTGGGAGAAGTTCGAGGAGAAGGCGCCCCTCGTCGTCAAGGTCGCCGGCCAGGGCATGTTCATGTCCCGGGTCACCTACGCCCGCACCGTGCCGATCAACCGCATGACGCTGAAGGATTTCGAGGGCGTGTACTCGAAATCGATGCTGCGCGGCAAGACCATCTACAAGCTGCGCGCCAAGCTCATCGCCGAGCTCAACGAGCGCAACGCCCGCACGATGCGCGGCCAGTCCGGCGTGGTGACCCAGCTCTCCGAGGTCCGCGTGGTGCGCGTGATGCCCTTCGGCCAGGCCCGCCTGCTCCCCGAGAACAAGGACGAGGAGACCTACGCGCCCGTCGAGCGGAAGAAGTACGAGCTTCCCGCGGCGCTGCAGGGCCTCAACCACATGTCGCCCAAGGTCGTCTTCCTCGACATGCGCCTCTTCAAGGACGGCGTCCCCTACCCTCTCATCGAGGACATGACCAAGCTGATGAAGGCCGGCATGTACTTCGTCCTGCTCTCCGACAAGCCCAACGACGCCCCCGGCTCGGTCGAGGAGCAGCTCACGCGCGGCCTCACCATGAAGCAGAAGGACCAGATCTCCCGCTACAAGATGGTGGTCCTCGCCGACGACGGCAACGCGCTGCAGTCCTACGACGGCGCCTTCGCGCGCTACCTGCCGTCCCGCCGGTTCTCCAACCAGGAGCAGGAGCTGATGCGCTTCGCGGCCGGCCAGGTCGCCATGAAGGGCGACACCGTCTCCCACGGCACGGAGTTCGTCGCCTACCTGAACAGCACGAACCTCGCCGACGGCGGCGCGCTGGCTTCCTTGAAGAACTCGATGAAGCTCAACGGCCTTCCCGTGGACGGCTGGCAGTTCTCCGTCGGCGAGAAGAACGGCCGCCGGGCCCTGATCGTCCGCCCGCAGAGCCTCGCGAGCGCGATCCCTCACCTGCTCGAGTCCCTGCGCGAGTACGAGGGCCTGTACGTCAACCCGAGCGACATCATGACGATCTCCCGCGACGAGGCGCTGCTCGCCGCGACGAAGGGCTCCGTCCAGCCCTCGACGATGCTCGAGGTTCAGGGCGCGGAGCTGGCCGACGCGTCCATCTCGGCGGTCCTCGGACCGTACCGCGAGAACCGCCCCGGCGACCTCGCGGCCTCGGCGTCGAAGATCCAGAGCTTCATCTACAACCCCGACCGCGTGGGCGGCGGCGCCTTCAACGGCGGCAGCATCTACATGATGATGGGCCACGTCATGCACTCCGCCTTCAACTGGGCGGTGTGGACCTACCGCAACACGGGCGTGTTCCCGTCGGCCGACGAGACCGTCGCGGCCGCCGAGCGCATCTGGCTCCGCGAGGAGGCCGACCGCACCGGCAAGAACATCGACCGCCCCGGCGAGAACCTGGCCGGCTTCCACGAGGTCATGGTCGGCCGCATGCGCACCATGCACGCGGTGACGGCGGACATCCTCAAGGTCTACCCGATCGCCATCGGCACCGAGCTCTCCAACATGCTCGTGTTCGACAACTACAAGAAAGGCGTCCCGGACAACCGCGACATCCTGCGCCTGATCTTCGACTTCGTCGTGGCCCGCGAGATGCCCGACGGCACGCTCGAGGTCGCGGTCCTGGACTTCAAGACCGGCCAGACGCCGACCTTGCAGAACCTGGAGAAGGACACCCAGGTCCAGCTCTACGACCTGGCCATCCGCAAGATGTGGCCGAAGATCTCGGTGCCCTACGGCGCGCTCGGCGAGCGGCGTCAGGTGTCGGACTACAAGATCCGCTTCATCTACCCGTCGTCGGGCTACCAGCCCATCCTCAACGAGTGGAGCCGCATCAAGTTCGAGCGCTTCCTGCGCAACGTGATGAACCGCATCCGCAAGCACAACGCGCCCCCGGCCCCGAAGCCCGAGGCGAAGGCCAAGCGCAAGCCGAAGGCGAAGGCCGCGGCCAAGAAATAAGCTCCGGTCGGAAAGAAAGCCCCGGCGGGGCATTTTCTTTAGGGGCATTCGAGCGCTGAGAAGCCCTAGTCGCGAAGCCGCCGGTCTCCTGACGAGGGTTTTGAGTTATCCCCAAAGTTTCACCGGTGGAATTTCGTGGATAACCCCCGGCCTTGCCCGATCCGAGCGTGCCCTCGCCCCCTGTTCCGGGGGGTCCCAGGCGACCTAGGCCCCTTGTTGGCGCGGGGGGGGCCCGAGGGCCCACGCGCCCGGACGGGACTCCGGCTATCATCTCTATAGATGAAGAACACGCGCCGCGTCCTCGCCGGCTTCCTCGCTTTCCTGACCCTCGCGTTCGCCCCGGGTCTCGTCTCCTACCAGGCCGCGGCCCAGGTCGTCAACGGCGCCGCCGCCGGCCGCTCCGGCGGCGTCCCCGTGGTCCCCACCGCCGGCCTCAACGGCGTCGGCATCGCTCCCTTGTCGCCTTCGGCGCTGTTCTCCCCGAGCCTGTCCGGAGGCCTCTCGGCTCCCGCTTTCACCCCGGCCCCGACGCTCGCGCCCTCGCTCGCTCCCGCCGCCCTGACGCCGTCCGCCGTCGGCGCGGCCGCCGCGATCCCGTCCTTGCCCGCGTCCGCTCTCGCCGCCACCGCTCTCACGGCCCGCGCGCTGACCGCTCCCGCCGTCGTCCCGTCCGGCGCCGAGTCCTCGCGCGAGGGCGCGCTCGCCCCGGCCGCCGACGCCAAGGCCCATCTCGCGCTCGCCGGCGAGCGCCTGTCCGCCGCCGCCGACTCCGAGAAGACCGGCTTCCTCGACGCCTTCTTCACCGGCGCCCGCACGATCTACGGCCGCCTGACCGGCGACAACGCCGCCTCCGGCTCTATGGTCGCCGCTCCCTCCCTCCCGGCGCCGCAGGCGCCACAGGTCGTCATTGATTCGCCGAAGGCGAATCAGACGGCGCCGACGCCGGTCGCGCTCGTCGGCACGGGCCTGCAGCCCGGCGACAAGTTCCTCGCCGCCGCCTCGGCCGACGCGAAGCCTCAGGTCCCCGCGCCCGCCCCGTCCGCGCCCGACGCCGCGACCGGCGCCCGCGCCCTCAAGTGGATGTACATCCAGGACGCGATCAGCATGTCGGTGTTCATCATGACCTCGATCGCGTATCCGATGATCGTGATCCCCGCGGTCGGCGCCGTGACCTACGGCGTGCTGATGGCCCTCGGGCCCCTGGCCGCTATCGCCCTCGGGCCCCTGTCCGGGATGATCGCCAACCGCTTCGCCCCGCGCGAGGGCCTGGCGATCCTCTCCGGCCTGCGCGCCGTGCTGACCGTGGCGCTCCCCATCCTCGCGCTGAGCGGCATGATCAGCTTCTGGCCGCTGCTGATCGCCTCGATCGCCAACGGGTGGCAGTTCTCGCTGCTGATGACGAGCCGCACCGCCTACACGCGCCGCTTCGCGATCACCGACCCCAAGCAGACCCGCAGCTGGCTGCACATCGGGAACCTGACCACGCTCGGCTTCTCCATCTACTTCGTGCTCCAGGTGCTGATGGGCTCGATCGGCCAGATCGGCGGCCTTGTCGACGCGATGAGCCCGATGATGCCGTTCTGGATCTCCGCCGGCGTGAACGTGCTCCTCGTCGGCCTCAACTACTGGAAGATCCCCAAGATCGCCAACGTCGTCTCGAACGCCGCCGGCGCCGTGAAGGCCGCGGCCGAGCCCTTCACGAAGAAGGCCGCCGCCTTCGTCAAGAAGTTCTGGAAGGAGATCGCGCTGTTCGCCGGCACGATGGGCGTTTACGCGTGGGGCCTGCCGATCGCCCTGCCCCTGATCGGCACCGGCATCGGCTCGCCGCTGTGGATGGCGGCCGCGCTGGTGTACTGGATCTCCCGCACGGAGACCTTCAAGTCGGTGATGTCCACCCCGAAGATCCGCAACGCCCTGCTCCTGTCGGCGCTGGCCGCCGGCCTGATCTACCCGTTCCAGAACCTGGCGATGCCGCTGATCGCCGCCTCGCTCGGCGCCAAGGCCCTGATCTACGGCCAGCTGCTCGGCGCGTTCTTCTTCGGCCAGCTGCTCTCCAACGCGAGCATGGCGCGCCTGCCCGAGGTCCGCATCCCTCTGAGCAACAAGACGGTCGGCGCCGAGCGCCTGCTCCAGGCGGGCGTGCTGACCCTCGCGGCGATCTGGGCGGGCTTGCGCTTGTTCCCCGGCAGCCTCCTCGCCGTCGCCGGCGCCGTCGCGGTCGGCGCGGCCCTCATCGCGGTGACCTCGCGCCTGACCAACCGCGGCTGGATCAAGTTCTTCGGCATCGGCCTCCTGGCCGCGGTCGGCGTGGCCCTGTCCTGGGGCTTCTACCCCGGCATCTTCGCGTCGGTCATGCTCCTCGGCCTGTTCGTCGGCCCGTTCGTCTCGGCGATCAACGCCTACATCAGCGGCAACTCCGACCCGAAGATGGTCTCCCAGACTTTCGGCGTGAGCAGCTCTCTGTTCAACGCGATGACCTCCTTCGGCTACGGCCTGCTGTCGGCGACGACGAAAGCCTACGGCGACCCGGCGTTCCCGAGCGCGCTGACGCCGATCATCGCGGTGTACGTCGCCGCCGCGATCCTCTTCTTCTTCGCCCCGCGCTGGCTGCCGGGCCTGCCCGAGAAGAGCCTCCGCTCCCCCGAGCCCAAGAAGCCCGCCGCTTAATCCGGTATAATCCGCGCCATGCCCGCCCCCAAGGTCGCGTCCATCGACTTCGCGGCGCCCGCGGACGTCTCCTCGGGCGACTGCGACCTGACGGTCGCCTTCGAGGGCGGCGGCGGCTCCACCTTCAAGGTCGCGACCTTCGACCGCGCCGAGGCGTGGATGGCCGGCTCCAAGTCGAAGGCCTGGTGGTCCGAGCCGGTCCTGTTCGTCTCGAGCCTCGACCCCGAGACCGTGCGCGCCGCCGTCGAGGCGATGGCCGCCGAGATGGGCGGCTACTGGCTGCGCTACTACCACCGGAGACGGACATGAGCCCGGTCTCCAGCCCCGTCGGCCACATCGAGCTCACGCACCTGACCGACCCCGCGCGCCCCGAGCACGCGAGCGGCGTCATCGAGGTGTACCTGAAGGACGGCCGCCAGTTCACCTTGCTCGCCGCCACGCCCTCCTGGTTCAAGGAGGAACTGACGCGGCTCGGGCTCAAGTTCTACTACGGCCCTGCCGTCCTGTTCCTCAAGAAGCTGGAGCTGGCCGCCGCGCGCAAGGCCGCCAAGGACATGATGGCCGAGAACGAGCAGCTCCTCGTCCGTTACGACACGCCCCGCCGCACCCTCCCCGACATCCTCGCCGCCTTCCGCGCCGCGCACCCCTGACCTAGGGCCCACCGTTCCACGGGCCGCTTGCCGACGAGGGACTGGGCCGTTGGGCCCCTCCCCGTTCCGGGCCCAGTTGATAGTATCCGGCCATGAAACGATTCATCGCGGCGTCCGTCTCGCTTTCGCTCATCCTCGTCTCGGCTCCCCTTCCCGCCTGGTCCCAGGTCTCCTCCGCGATGACTGGAGCCGCGTCGGGAGTCTCCGGCTCCGCCGCCGGGGCGGCCGCGACCGTCGCGATCCCCCAGCTGTCCATGCCCGCGATGGGCCTCACGGCTCCCGCCCTCGGCGGCGCGCTGTCCGCGCCGATGGCCGACAGCCCCGTTCCCTCCGCCAACCAGCGCGCGCCGATCTCCGCGTCGTCGCCCGTCGAGCGGCGCCAGGCGCTCGCGATCGCCGCGCCGCTCGCCGCCGAATCCCTCCCGCTCGCCGCCGCCAAGCCCGCCGCGCCCGGACCGGTCACCGCCGACGCGAAGAGCCTCGCCGCCGCCCGCCTCGACGTCGCCGAGGCCGCCGGCTCGATCGAGAAGGGCTCCGCCTCGAACTCCCGCTGGGCCGCCGCGCGCATGATGGACCGCCTCCTCGGCCTCGAGGAGTCCGGGGAGCGCGAGCCGATCGTCGAAGGCCTGCCGCCGGCGGGCATCCTCTCCGCGGGCCTGGAGCCCGCCTCCGCCTCGGACCGCTCTTCCCGCGCCCCGGTGCCGTCGCCGAGCGCCCCGGACAACGGCCCGCGCCGCACGCCGCTCGTCGGCGCGCTCAAGATGGTCGCGACCGTCGCCGCCGGCGCCGTCCTCACCGTCGGCCTGCAGATGGCCGCCGTGGCGCTGCTCCCCGCGATCTTCGGCGTCGTGCCCGTCGCGGCGGTCTGGGCCGTCAGCTCCGGGCTCCTGCTCTTCCCGCTCGCGCTGTACGCCCGCTACCGTCTCGCCAAGCGCGACTCGCCGCGCCTGAACAAGGTCAAGACCATCCTTGACCTGTCGCTCGGCGCCTTCGCCGGCGCGGTGTTCATCGCCGTGCCCAGCGCCGCCGTCGTCCTCACGGGCGCGGGACTGCTCACCGCGGCCCTGCCGCTGGCCGCCCTGTCCGCCGGCCGCTGGTTCGGGGGCTCGTCGCTCGCCGACGCCGTCCTGACCTGGGCCGTGCTCGGCATCACGCCGGCCGTGGTCGGCGCCGCCTCGGCGGCCGGTCTCATCGGCCTGGCGCCCATCGTCGGGCTGATGGTCCTGCCCGTGATGACGACGATCGCCTTCTTCCTCGGCCGTCTCATCCACTCGGCCGAGACCGGCGCCCCGTTCTCGGTGCCCGGCTCGATGCAGAAGATCCGCTTCCCGTCCTTCCAGTGGGTGATGATCGGCGTGGTCTTCGCCCTGCTGACCGGCTACTCCGCCGTCTACACGAACGTCGCGTTCGGGCTGTGGACCTTGCTCGGCGGGCGCTCCGGCAACTCCGCGACGACGATCCGGGTGAACTCGGTCTGGACCTTCGTCAAGAAGATCCTGAGCTACGTCACCTTCAACCGCCTCTATCTCGGCCTGCTCGCCTACACGGCCTTCACCGGCTTCGCGAGCCCCCTGACCTTCCTCGTCATCGCCTTCGCGGGCGAGCGCATGTCGGTGTGGACGGAGAAGCTGCTCGGGCGGATCCTGCCCAAGGCCCCGGCCGCGCCGTCCACGGCCGCCGCGCCCGTCGAGGACCCCAGCAAGCTCGACGACGCGCCGCCGAAGTGGCCCGCTTTCCATTACTGGGCGAAGTCCTTCCTCATGATCGGCACGATGGCGGGAGCGGGTGTCCTGCTCTCCGTCACCGTGTTCGGCGTCACGAGCCTGCTGACCAACCTCGGCATCGCCTCGGTGCTCGCCTTCGTCCCGTTCTTCTTCGCCAAGAAGATCATCAAGTTCGTGATGAAAGCTCAGCCCACGACGAAAGAGCAGGACCCGGAATTCTTCGAGATCATGGAAGGCCTCAAGGATAAGATCAATGCCGATCGCCGCGCGAAAGGTAAAAAAGAGATCCCCATGCCGGAGATGGTCATCGACCCGATGGACGCCCCGAACGCCTACGCGACCGGCCGCAGCCCCTTCGCGGCGATGGTCGGCGTGACCAAGGGCATCAAGGCGATGACCCTCGACCCCGAGATCGTCCGCGACGGGGTGGTGCGGCTCATCGCCGCGTCCGACGCGGGCACCAAGGAGTTCAAGGTGTTCCGCCGCGCGATCGCCGGCTCGGTCACCGGCGTCCCGGCCGACGCGACCCCGTCGCAGGTCGCGGCCGCCGTGCTCAAGGCGGACCGTTCCGAGCTCAAGGCGCTCGGCGTGCGCATGCTGCGCGGCGTGCTGTCCCACGAGTTCTCGCACGTGATGGACCGGCACATGCTGTCCGGCTCCATCGGCGGCGCGATCGCCTCCGGCGTGGCGTTCGCGTCCTACGGCGTGATGTGGGCCGTCGGCCACGCGCAGATCCTCGTGCAGAAGGCGCTCGGCATGCGCCCGAAGCAGGTCCAGGAGGACGAGGCCCGGGCGAAGACCGAGGGACCCGGAGCCAAGGTCGAGGCGCTCGACCCGATCTCCACCGGCGTCATCATCAAGTCCCTCCCGGCTCTCCTCCGCTTGTTCGCGGCGCTGTGGGCTCCCGTCGTGCTCCAGGTCCTCCAGATGGCCTCCTCGCGCAACAACGAGGGCATGGCCGACGAGGACGGCGCGCTGCTGAGCGAGGACCCGGAATCCCTCGCGCTGGCGCTCGGCCTCCTCACGACCTGGCGGCCGCCCTCGGGCTTCCGCCTGCCGGGCGCGGCGATCCCGCGCGCGGCGTCCCTGCAGCACATCATGATCGTCAACCCGCTCGAGCAGCTCGAGAACGCGGGCGCGCTGCCCAGGAAGTCCGCCTCCGGCGGGCCGACCCGGGCCGACGACCTGATCTTCGAGCTGTTCATCACCCATCCGAACACCGGGGTGCGCATCCGCAAGCTGTGGGACATGTCGGAGGCCATGCGAGGCCTCCGCGTCTCCAAGCCGCGGCCGCCGGAGGGCGGAGGAGGGGGAGGCCCGCGGGTCTCCTTCGTGCCTCACGCCGGGCCCGCCTCCGAGAGAATCGGGGGCGGTCTTCTTCGGGGCGCATGGGCCAAGCTGAAGGCTTCCCTGCGCGTGCTCCCCGATGAGGACCGCAACCGCCAGTTCTGGATCTACACCGCGGGCCAGGCCCTCGCCCTGCTCGGCGGCAACTTCCACTACACCGCGCTGCCGGGCCTCGTGGCGCCGTCGAAGGAGGACGCGGCCAAGCTCGGCTACAACCGCGCGATCAACTGGGGCGCGCAGGCCGGGGCCTCCTTGGCCACCGGCCCCCTCGTGGACCGCACCTCGACGCAGAAGGTCATCATCTGGACCAACCTCGGACGCTCGGTGCTCATGATGCTCGTCCCGGTCCTGTTCTTCTCCGGCTTCTTCGGCTTCGCCCTCTTCACGGGCCTGGTCGCGGCGGCGGGGTTCCTCCAGATGGTGGGCATGACCGCCGGCTCGGTGGCCTTCAACCGCATCCTGGCGGGGGACGTCGCGCACTACAACCGCGCGAACGCCGTCTCCACCATCGTGATGAACGTCGTCGGCGTGGTCGGACCCCTGCTCGCGGGCGCGTTCATCGCCGCGGTCAGCGCCCATTTCGGCCTGCTCAGCGGCAACGCGATGTCCTACGCCGTGTACGGCGTGCTGCTGCTCGCCGCCGCGGTCGGCTACGGCCTCTTCCTCAAGCTGCCCCGCGACGAGATGATGTCCGCGCGCCGGGAGCTGTCCGAGCGCCTGAAGGAGGAAGGCGTCGGCGGCGCGGAGTTCCGCGGCGTGACGGCCGGGCAGATCGAGGGGCGCCCGGCCATCTTCGTCGAGGTGGACGGCGACCCGTCCCGGGCCGTCGTGCCCGCCGTGTACGGCGGCTTCGCGGTCAAGGCCGTCGCGCGGCGGCGCGTCTTCAACGAGATCGCCCAGGGGTTCAAGACGATCTGGGCCGACCGGTTCCTCCGCCTCTATCTGCTCACGACGACGGTCGCGGTCATGTCCGGCGACGCGCTGCTCTTCGCGGCCCTGCCCCGGTTCATCGCCGACGTCCTTCACGCCGGTCCGGGGTCCTTCGGCCTCTTCCTCGCGGCGGCGGCGCTGGGCTCGGGCGTCGGCTCCGGCCTGATGGCCCTGCTGCGCGACCCCGAGCAGATGGCGCTGGCCCCGGCCGCGCGCGCGTTCCGCTCGGAGCTCTCCGCCCGCGAGGCCGCCCTGGACGAGAACGCCCTCGACGCGGCGTCCGCCGCTTTGCGCGGCGCCGTGCCCGCCGTCCTGGCCGGATACAAGGCGGAATGGGCCAAGGGCGGGGCCGCGGTCTCCGCAGAGCGGTTCGGGGCCGACCTCGTCGCCGAAGGCGCCAAAGGGGTCGCTGCCGCGCTCTGGCGTTCGGAGGCCGAGGCGCTCGCCCTTCTCGAGTCGACGAGCGCGGCGGGCGACCTTCGCGCCTGGGCCGCGTTGCGCGGCGCGAAGCTCCTGGCCGGCGCCTACAAGGACGCCGCGACCGGCATGAACCGCCTCGAGCGCCAGGGCAAGTGGACCTCCTGGCTCCACGGCCTGTCGTGGCTCGCCTACGGCGCGCTCTTCTTCACGGGCCACCTGCAGCTGGCCGCGGCCCTGATGCTCGCGTCCGCCCTCCTCGGCGCGCCCGGGGTCGTGGTCTGGTCGAGCCTCACGACCAAGGTGGTCTCCGGCTCCTACAACGACAGCCAGGGCAAGATCTACTCGGCGATGTACTTCTACCAGCTGGTCTTCGCGATCGTCGGCGTCCTGCTCGTCGGACTGATGATGGCCTCCCTGCCGACGATGACCGTGCTGTGGATCACCGGAAGCGTCATGGTCCTGTGCGCCCTGTGCGACTTCGTCGCGCCCGCGCTGATCTTCCCGATCAAGCGCAAGCCCTAGCCCGTAGAACTCGCACCGGTGCGAGTCGCCCGGACTGTTTCCGGAAACAGTCGCGCCCGGCTGCGCGCTCCCCTGAAAACACGCGAAATTACCGCGATAATCCGCGTTTCCGCTAAAGGACTGACCCGCCGCTAGGCCCTCCGGCCGCCCCCAGACCCACCCGTAGAGTCCTATGGCCTCTCGCCCGTTGGGACCAATGCCTAGGCCCCGTTGGGACCTATGACCCGCCTGCGGAAGCGAAACGGGCGTTATAATCGAATCAGCAGCAAAGGAGACATTCCGATGAAGCGCTTCCGCTCCGTGATCGCCCTCGCACTCTCGCTCGCCCTCGTCGTGGTCTCCCCGGGCTCGAGCGCCTACCACGCCGCCGCGCAGACCATCGGCGCCGCCGCGAACGGGTCGGCTTCCGCCGGCGTGTCCGGCGTCTCCGGCGCGAGCCTCGGCCGCGCGAACGGCGTCTCCGCGATCCCCGTCCTCTCTCCCTCGGCCCTCACGCTCTCGCCGGTCCTCTCCGCTCCCTCGATCGTCCCGTCCGCTCTGCCGACCGCCGCCGTCGTCCCCGCCGCCGCCGTCGCGCCCGTTTCCGCAAAGGCGGCGACCGAGCCGTTACGCGAGGGAGTGTCCCTTCCGCACGCCGTTGGAAAGGGACCGAAGGCCGTCGTCCCCGGGGCCAAGTCCGTCATCGCCGCCGCCGTGTCCTCTCTGCACACCGTCGTGTCCGGCCCCGCCGCCGGCTCCAAGTCCGCGGAGTCGCAGGCGGCCGAGGCGGCCCTCCAGTTCGACGGAGCCTTCGCGAAGAAGAAGGACTCCGGCAAGGGGATGCCCGACCAGGACATCGACGAGAACGGCAATCCGACCCGCGAGGGCGGCATCGACGAGATCGGCAACCCGCGCCGCACCGGCGGCGAGGGCGGGCCCGACGACACGACCGACCCCGACCAGGGCGGACGCGGCGGCAACGACGGCCTGTTCGGCGCGCTGCGCTCGGGCCGCCTGAACGCGTTCGCGATCGGCGACAAGGCCGCGGCCTCCCTGCGCTCCGCGAAGAAGGAATCCGGCAAGGGGATGCCCGACGGGGACATCGACGAGAACGGCAACCCGTCGCGCGACGGCGGCATCGACGAGATCGGCAACCCGCGGCGCACCGGCGGCGAGGGCGGGCCGGACGACCGCTCCGACCCCGATCAGAGCGACCGCGGCGGCAACAGCGGCCTCTTCGGCCTGTTCGGCGTGGGCCTGCTCGGCGGCGCCGCGGCGACCGTCGCGGGCTTGTCCTTCGGCTCGATCGCGATGTTCCCGATGATCATCCTGTCCCTCGTGCTCCACGAGATCGGCCACGCGCGCATGGCCGACAAGCTCGGCGACCCGACGGCCCGCCTGCAGAACCGCGCCAGCTTCAACCCGCGCCATTGGATGACGCACATCGACCCCGTCTGGACCCTCCTGGTCCCCGCGGTCACCTTCCTGTTCGCCGGCATGATCTTCGGCGGCGCCCGGCCCGTCCCGGTCGAGCCCCGCTACTTCAAGAACCCCGTCAACGACATGGCGAAGGTCGCCCTGGCCGGACCGGCCGTGAACATGGGCCTGGCCGTCGCCGGCGCGCTGGCCGTCACCGGCGCCGTGGCCGCGGGCCTGGGCGCCACCGTCATCGCGACGCTCGGCATGTTCGTGTTCCTGAACGTCCTGCTCGCGGTGTTCAACCTGATCCCCATGCCGCCGCTGGACGGCAGCCACATGCTCAAGGCCTTCCTCCCTTATAAGGCGCGCATCGCGATGGACGGCTTCCTGGACAAGCTCGGGCCGATGGGCGTGCTCCTGCCGATGATGGTGATCTTCATGGTCGCCGGCGGCGCGATCGCCGGGGCGGCGATGTTCATCGCCAAGCTCATGATCGGCGGCGTGATGGCCGTGACCGGCGTGCAGATGGCGAGCGCGTTCCTGCCCGCCGTGGCGGCCCTCGGCCTCGCGTTCGGCCAGATCGGCGCCGGCCAGAAGGCCGGCCAGGCCGCGGCGCAGGAAGCCCCGGCGCCCGGGCCCTCCGGCCCGTCGCGGGGCGGCGCCGCGTCGAACGGCGGCAACGCACCCGTCGACCTGATCGTGATGTTCGGCGACAAGCAGACCAAGCTCCACGACTCCCACATCTCCAACGTGGACGTGAACCTGCCGAGCGGCGTCGAGCAGTACACGCGCCTGCAGCAGGCGATGCTGGTCCAGCTCGAGACCGCCGGCCTCGACGCGTTCGCCCTCGAGCCCTACAAGGCGACCCCTCTCGCCACCTACGCGCGCATCAACGCGGCGACCATCCGCGTGGACGGCGCCTCCGCCGCCGAGTTCGCGAAGTCGATGGCGTCCCGCGGCTTCACGGTGTACGCGAACGCCGAGCGCAAGATCATCCGCCCCGTGCCCGTCTCCCCCGAGGACATGGACCCCGAGTCGCGCAACGCCGTCACGATGGACGAGAACCTCCGCATCGTGAAGGCCGATTCCGTCCAGGCCGAGGCCGAGAAGATGTGGGGCAAGCCCGTCCTCGGCTTCTGGTCGGGCCTGTGGGCCAAGGTCTTCAAGACCGAGGCGCCCCAGCCCAAGTTCGGCGTCATCGACTCCGGCGCGGACACCTCCCACCCGCTGCTCAAGCGCGTCAAGGAGGTCAAGAACATGACCTCCGGCGAGAACGTCGACGACATCGGCCACGGCTCGTGGGTGCATTCGACCGTCCTGCACATGGCGCCCTGGTCGCGCAACACGACCCACTACAAGACCTTCCTGAACGGCAGCGCGACCACCGACGACATCCTCAAGGCGCTGACCCAGGCCGGCAACGACGGCAACCTCGTCATCTCCAACTCCTGGGGCGACGACGAGGGCGACCCGAACGGCCCCGACGCCCAGCTCGTCAAGAAGCTGGCCCAGGAGGGCCGCATCATGGTCTTCGCCGCCGGCAACGCGGGCTCGGGCAAGAACACGATCGGCGCGCCCGCCATCGTGACCTACAAGGACCCGACGACGGGCGCCATCCGCGTCGTTTCTGTCGCGGCCGCCGGCCGCGACAAAAAAATCGCTTATTTCTCGTCCCGGGGGCCGGGCTCTCCTAAGACCTCCAAAGATCCGTCCTATAAAGACCACCGCCCCGACCTGACGGCCGTCGGCTACAACATCGAGGGCGCGTGGCCCTCGGCGCTCGGCGACGCCGACCGCGTGGACGGCGAGAAGGGCCCCGTGAAGGCCATCTCCGGCACCTCGATGTCCACCCCGGGCGTGGCCGGCGCGATCGCGCTGCTGGCGATGATGTTCGGCGTCACCGAGGTCGGCCCGAAGCTCGACGCGGTCGTCAACGCGGTCATGGGCACCCTCGAGAAGACCGGCCAGAGCCGCGACGCCGAGGGCGAGGGCTTCATGAACGTGGAGGCCGCGTACAAGCTGCTCAAGGCCCAGTTCTCGGGGACGCCTCCCGACGTCGCCGCCTTCCGCGCCCTCAAGTCGCGGCTGTCCACCTTGACCCGCTTCCGCGACATGTCCGGCTCGTGGCGCTACGGCGTCATGACGGATCCGAAGGAGTTCTCGCGCGTGATCGCCGAGATCTCCGAGATCGAAGGCCGCATCAAGGCGATGGAAGCCTCCGACAACACTCTTGCTTACCGGGCCGCCGGCCCGGTCAAGCGTCTCATCCTAAATGCGACCGGCGCCGCCCCCAAACCTTAACGGAGATCGTGCCATGACTTCTTCACCGATGTTCATAGTCGAAGACGATGATCATTTCCGGGAGACCTTCATCGACGTCATGTCGTTGAAGGGCATAGAAGTGACCGGAGCGCGCACGGGCGACGAGGCCATCAAGGCCCTGCGCCAGAGCCAGCCCTCGGTCATCATCATGGACGTCCAGCTGCCCGACGTGCACGGCTTCGACCTGTGCCGGAAGGTCAAGCGCCTCGACAACCAGAAGGACACTCCGGTGATCTTCGTCTCGGCCTCCACGCAGTACGCCGATCCGCGCGACCGCGTCGAAGGCCTGATGGCCGGCGCCGAGCAGTTCCTGCCCAAGCCGATCACCGTCGAGAAGCTCTGGGGCGAGATCGAGCTCGTGCTCAACGGGCACGGCAAGCACCACTAGCCCTTCGTTCGAATAAGAAGGCCCGGGCGGGATCCCGCCCGGGCCTCTTCTTTGTACGCCCAGCATGACGCACGACTGAAGAGGTGGAAGTCCTCTGGGAACCCGGTCGCAGGGACCCGAGGGAAACGCAAGGGCGGGGTCGCGAGGCCCTGTCCGAAGGAAG
>JACPOW010000081.1 GCA_016191335.1 Elusimicrobiota bacterium
CGCCCGCGCCGCCCCCGCCGGCCGCGGCGGATCCGCCCGGCCCGCCGTCGGCCCTCGTCGCGACGGAGGAATTCGCCGAGGAGCCTTTCGTCTGGATCGTCTTGCCGGGCGCCCCGCGCCGGCCGGAGATGCTCCGGAAGCCGGCCGTCCCGCTGACGCGGCGCATGCCCTGGAATTTGATCGAGCTGGCCGACGCGTTGAGCCTCGGCGCGCCGCCGCCCGCGAGGCCGCCCGCCCCGCTCTGGTCGTCGCGGCCCTTCCCGCCCGCCGCGCCGCCGCCGGCGGCGACCCCGCTCGCGCGGGAGGCCTGCCCCTCGTCGTAAGCCATCGGCTCGCCGCCCTCGCCGTCCGCGCCGGGGGCTCCCGTCCCGCCCGCGGCCTTGCCGGCGGCCGCCTTGTCCGCCGCGCCCTTGATCAGGTCGAAGCGCATCTTGTCGCCGCTCGCCGCGGCGGCCCGGTCCCGCACGACGTTGCCGGTGGGGTCGCCCGGGCGGGCGAAGCGGATCTTCATCGAGGACGCCACGCCGCCGAGCTTCGCGGCGCCGGCGCCCCCGTCCGCCGAGCCGCCGAACCGGAACGCGGCGTAGGCGAAAACGAGCCCGCCGACGAACAGGAGGCCCGCGGCCGCCGCCAGCGCACCGCGGCCCTTCGGCGGCGGAGCCGCCGGCCGTCCCGCGGCGCTGGCCGCCGCCTTGGCGACGGGCGCCCAGGCGAAGCCGGCGGGCTTGTTCTCCTGGGCCTTCTTCAGGTCGGGCATCTCGGGAGCGTCGGCCATTCCGGAAGTATAGGGCCGGCCGCGCCTCCTGTCAATGAGCCGCGGACCCTCGGCCTCGACGGGGCGAAAAGCTATAATCTGCGAGTGAAGACCGAACATATCCCTTTCGCCGAGATCGAGAAGAAGTGGCAGGACAAGTGGGAGGCCGAGGGGGTTTTCCGCGCGCCGAAGTCCCCGCGCCCCGGCCGGAAGTTCTACTGCCTCGACATGTTCCCCTACCCCTCCGCCGCCGGCCTCCACGTCGGCCACCCCGAGGGCTACACCGCCACCGACATCCTGTGCCGCTACAAGCGCATGAAGGACTTCGACGTCCTCCACCCGATGGGCTGGGACGCCTTCGGCCTGCCCGCGGAGAACTTCGCCATCGCGACGGGCACGCACCCGGCCAAGGTCACCCGGGACAACGTCGACAACTTCCGCCGCCAGATCAAGTCGCTGGGCTTCTCCTACGACTGGGACCGCGAGGTGGACACGACGGACCCCGGCTACTACCGCTGGACGCAGTGGATCTTCCTCCAGCTGTTCAAGAAGGGCCTGGCCTACGAGAGCACCGCGCCCATCAACTTCTGCCCCTCCTGCAAGACCGGACTCGCCAACGAAGAGGTGTTCAACGGCGCCTGCGAGCGCTGCGGCACCAAGGTCGAGCGCAAGAGCCTGCGCCAGTGGGTCCTCAAGATCACGGCGTACGCCGACCGGCTGGAGAGCGACCTCGCGGGGCTCGACTGGCCCGAGTCCACGCTCTCGATGCAGCGGCATTGGATCGGGCGCTCGGAAGGCGCGGAAGTGACCTTCAAGTCGGAGGCCGGGGACGCCATCAAGGTGTTCACCACCAGGCCCGACACCTTGTTCGGGGCGACGTACATGGTGCTGGCCCCCGAGCACGCTCTCGTGGACAAGCTCACGACTGCCGCGCAGAAGGGTGCCGTCACGGCCTACGCGGACGCGGCCAAGAACAAGTCCGACCTGGAACGGACCGAGCTGCAGAAGGACAAGACGGGCGTGTTCACGGGCGGATACGCGGTGAACCCCGTCAACGGGGCGAAGATACCGGTTTACATCGCGGATTACGTGCTCGGGTCGTACGGGACCGGGGCCATCATGGCGGTGCCTGCGCACGACGAGCGGGACCATGCGTTCGCGGTCAAGTACAACATCGACATCAAGACCGTGGTCTTGCCTCCGGCGGGCACGGCGCTCGAAGAGGGAACGGCTTTCACCGGCGACGGAACGGCAACGAATTCGGGACTCCTGGACGGCCTTACGACGACCGATGCCAAGAAACGGATCATCGCTTGGCTTGAAGAGACGGGCCTCGGGGCCAAGCGTGTTAACTATAAACTTCGCGACTGGCTTTTCTCCCGGCAACGGTATTGGGGTGAGCCGATACCGATAGTGCACTGCGCGAATTGCGGAGTAGTGCCCGTACCTGAAGACCAATTGCCACTCCGCTTGCCCGAAGTGGCCGATTTCAAACCGACCGGTACCGGAGAGTCGCCTTTGGCGAACGTCACCGACTGGGTCAACACCAAGTGCCCCGCCTGCGGCGGGGCGGCCAAGCGCGAGACCAACACCATGCCGCAGTGGGCGGGCTCGTGCTGGTACTACCTGCGCTTCATCGACAGCAAGAACTCCGCCGCCGCGTGGGGCAAGGACCTGGAAAAGGCCTGGGGACCGGTGGATTGCTATGTCGGAGGCGCCGAGCACGCCGTCCTCCATCTTCTCTACGCCCGCTTCTGGCACAAGGTCCTGTTCGACCTCGGCTTCGTCTCCACCAAGGAGCCCTTCCAGAAGCTCCGGCACCAGGGCATGATCCTGTCGTATTCCAACCGCGACGCCAAAGGGAACTACCACCCGTACGAGGATGTCGAATACGACGACAAGGGCCAGGCCAAGCTCGCGGCCACCGGCGAGGTCCTCGCCTCCCAGGTCGAGAAGATGTCGAAGTCCAAGAAGAACGTGGTCAACCCGGACACCGTGCTCAAGCGCTACGGCGCGGACTCCTTCCGCCTGTACGAGATGTTCATGGGCCCGTTCGAGCAGGCCAAGCCCTGGGACATGCGCAGCATCGAAGGGGTGCACCGGTTCTTAAAACGCGCGTTCGTCCTGATCAACGATCTGGAGCAGGCGCCGAAGGAAGGCGAGGGCCTCGTCGCCCTGCGCCACCGCACGATCAAGAAGGTCGGCGAGGACATCGAAGCGTTCGGGTTCAATACCGCGATCTCCGCTTTGATGATTTATCTCAACGCTCTTCAGGCTGATAATGCGCCGTCGAAGATAGACCTCGATACGTTCCTCATCCTCCTCAATCCGTTCGCCCCGCATCTGACCGAGGAATTGTGGTCGAAGCTAGGCCACGAAGATCTGCTCTGCCGTCAACCGTGGCCGTCGTGGGACGCCAAGCACCTCGTCGACTCGACCATCGAGTACCCCGTCCAGGTGAACGGCAAGCTGCGCGACACGTTCACGATCGCGGCCGACGCGGCCGACGACCTCGTCAAGGAGACGGCGGTCAAGCTCGCGAAGGTCCAGAACGCCGTGGGGACCCAAAAAATCGTTAAGATTATCCTCATCCCCAAGAAGCTGGTGAACCTGGTGGTCAAATGATCAAGAGACTGATTCCCCTCGTTCTGATCGCGCTCGCCGCCGCGTGCGGCACGGACGTCGCCTACAAGCCGACGCCCCAGCTGCTCCCGCAGCACGTCCAGCGCCTGGCCCTGCGCCCGATCGTCAACAAGACCCAGCAGTTCGGCCTCGAGGACAAGCTGATGCTGCGCGTGCGCGACGAGTTCCTGCGCGACGGCCGCTACCCGCTGGTCCCCGAGCCCGAGTCCCAGGGCATCGTCTGGATCACCGTCTCGCGCTACATCCTCACCGCCGTGCAGTACGACGCGACGCAAGCCGCGACGGCCTACAAGCTGCGCATCCTCGTCGACGTCCAGTTCGTCGACAAAAGCACGAACCAGATCCTCTGGGAGGAGAAGAACCTCGAGGGCATCCTGTCCTTCCCCGCGCAGACCCTGCGCGGAGGTTTGAGCGAAGAGCAGGCTCGCGAGCAGATCTGGGACATCCTGGCGCGCAACATCGTCAAGCGCGTCGTGTACGGCTTCGGCTCGATCACCGGGACCTCGGAGCGGCGCATCACCGGGGACGCCCCCTCCACTCAGCCCGCGGCCAAGCCCGACGAGCCGCTCAAGCCCGTCATCTCCAACCCATACTGAGGCGATGGAGCTCAGGCCCAGCGACCTCGCCGCGGAGTGGAAGGCCGGGAAGTTCCGGCCCGTCTACTACCTGTTCGGGGAGGAGTCCGCGTCCAAGGCCGACGCGGTCCTGAGGCTCAAGGCGCTGTTCAAGCCCGACGACTTCAACCTGCGCGAGTTCACCGGCGACCCGGCCTCCGAGCACTCCGCGATCGTCAGCGAGGCCCTGACCTTGCCCGTCTTCGCCGACAAGCGCCTCGTCATCGTGCGCAACCCGAAGATCCCCGCCGAGGCGCGCGCGGCGCTGGCCGAGTATCTGCGCTCCCCGTCGCCGTCGACGACCCTCGTGCTCCTCTCCGAGGACCGCCGCCCGGACAAGAAGGACGCTCTCGCCGCCGCCGCCGCCGCCGCCGGAGCCGTCTGCGTCTTTTCTCCCCTCACCGAGGAGGAGGCCGTCGAACGCCTCCTGGCCGAGGCCAAGAAGGCCGGGAAGAACCTCGACCCCGCCGCCGCCGCCGCGCTCGCCGAGCAGGCCGGCACCGACTGGGGCATCCTGAGCGGCGAGCTCGAGAAAGCGCTCCTCTTCGCCGGCAAGGCGACCGACATCGGCATGGACGCGGTCTCCGCCAGCATGGGCTTCCGCAAGGCGACCGACCCGTGGGCGTTCGAGCGCCTGGTCTCCGCCCGCGACCTCAAGGCCTGCATGACCTACCTGCGCGACGCCTTCGCCGACGCCAAGCCCGACGAGGTGGTGTTCCGCTCGCTCGCCCAGGCCCGCGCCGCCTACCTCAAGCAGCTCAAGGCCAAGCGCATGCTGAAAGCGGGTCTCGCGCCGCGGGACATCGAGATGAAGCTGCGCATCTTCTACGACCGCGACTTCTTCCAGCGCGCCCAGCGCGTCACCGAGGAGCGCCTGCGCCGCGACCTGCGCCGCCTGCTCGAAGTCGAGACCGACCTCAAGTCCAAGTCCTGGCTCGACGCCAAGATCGAGTTCGAGGGCGTCGTCGTCGATCTCTGCACCCCCACCGCCCGCCTTTAACCAACAACGCAACAACATGGGGTCAGACCCCAAGTTGTTGCGTTGTTGGAAAACGAAGCGCCCGTCCATTGGGGACGGGCGCTTCTGGTTGTGCCGGGAAAGGTGTTACTTCGCGGCGGCGGTCAGCTTGTTGACCTGGAGGGCCAGGCGCGACTTCTTGCGCGCGGCGGCCTTCCAGTGGATGGTCCCGCTCTTGGCGGCCTTGTCGAGCGCGGCCGAGGCCTTGCCCGTCAGCGCGCCGAGATCCTTGATGTCCTTGCTCTTCGCGGCGTCCACGACGGCGCGGACGGCGAGGCGGACCGACTTCTTGATGCCCGCATTGTGGATCGCGTGCTTCAGGGACTGGCGGTGAGCCTTGAGACCCGACTTGTGACGCATCTGCTTCTTCTTTGCCATAGTTTTGAGATTATGGCTTTTTAGGGCCTATGCCGTCAATGAGCCTCCGTCGGAGGCCTAGAGGGCGCGGACCAGGACCGTGAAGCCCCAGACCACGGAGCGGTACAGGACCTTGTAGGAGCCCCCCCGGGTGGCGTCGCGGTAGGTGGAGGATTCGGTCCAGAAGGCGTCGCGCAGGGCCACGCTCGGCCCCAGGGAGACGGCCTCGGTCGCGTGCCACAGGCCCGCCAGGTACCACCAGCGCTCGTACACCGACCGGGTGCCGAAGTTCAGGGGGATGTAGGTGCCGTGGCGGAGGAAGACCGTCGCCTTCGGCGCCAGGCCGTCGAGCCAGAACCAGGCGACCTCGGGCTCGAGCTTGAGGGTGCGCTGGCCGTTGAAGAAGTTGTGCTCGTAGCGGACCTTCAGGGACCCGGTGAAGTTCCCCCCCAGGCTCGCCCGCGGGGTCGCGTCGAGGACGGCGACGTTCTCGGGGCGGTTCGTCGTGCCCCGCCAGAACCAGTTCCCGGCGCCGTCCTTGGTCCAGTCGTCGTCGTGGCGCGCCCCCGTCTGCACGCGGTAGAAGACGCCGAGCTTGAGGTTGCGGTGAGCGCGGCCGTAGGCGCCGAGCATGAGCGCGCGGTAGGGCCTCTGGCCCTCGAACTGCCAGCGCTGGGTCAGGTCGGCCAACGGCTCGAGCTTACCGGCGCGGGCGCTCAGGCGCGCGGACACCTCGTATTCCGGGAGGCGCCCGCCGGGCGCGGCCGGAGCCGGCGCCGCGGAGGCGGCGGGGGCGAGCAGCGCGAGCAAGAGGAGCTTAGCGGTAGTCCTGATCAAGGAGGTCGGAGTACGCGCCGTCCAGGTCCGTCTTGTCCTCGACCGGGCCCTTCTCGGCGTCCATGCCCCAGTTGAGGCTCTTGGTCCAGTCGTAGGCCTGAGGCTTGGTCAGGTCCGTGCCGGACTTGATCAGCACGCCCTTGCCCGCGGGCACGAGAAGGCCTTTCTTCGACTTGGTCGTCGAGAGCTCGACGGAGCCCTCGTTGACGCACACCCACAGGTCGCGGGACTCGCCCTTGGGGCGGCCATACGCCGTGAAGAACTCGGTGCCGCGCACGGCGGCGACGGCCGACGGGGTGCGGACGTTGAACTGCTGGCCGGCGAGCCGCTTCGTGACCTTCGCGAACACCGAGCCGTAGGACAGGAAGGCCTCGGCCAGGGTCTCGGACTTGGAGTCGTTCGTCCCGGGCCAGGTCACGGCGACGCGGCTCGACTCGCGCAGCTTGAGCCGGGAGCCGTCGGGCAGCTCGATGACGGCGACGGCGCCCGGGGCCGTGGTCACGGAGGCCCCGTGGTTGAGCCGCGCGCCGGTCTTGCCGAGGCCGCCGCCGTACTTCGACTCGACGGTCACGTCCCCTTTCGCGTAGGCGAGCCGCGCCGCGGGGGCCTTGGAATCGGCCGCGGCCAGGGGGCCGGCGGCGAGCAGAAGCGAGGCCAGCAGAAGACCTTTCGTCGTCGTCATACGATGATTCTACCTCATTGATATACTGTAGCCATGGAGCCCTTGGACCGCCGCCATCTCCCCCACAAGACGGGCGTCTACATCATGTGCGACGCCGGCGGCGAGATCCTCTACATCGGCAAGGCGCTCGACCTGGCCAAGCGGGTCGCGAATTATTTCAACCCGAACAAGGAGGACCTCAAGAACCAGAGCCTCGTCCCCCTGATCCGGCGCATCGACTACGTCCTGTGCGAGTCCGAGCGCGAGGCCCTGCTCCTCGAGCGCCGCCTGATCAACGAGCACCAGCCCTTCTTCAACGTGATGTGGAAGGACGGCAAGACCTACCCCTACATCAAGGTCACCTTGGGCGAGGATTATCCGCGCATATTCACGACCCGCCACAAGGTCCGCGACGGCGGCGCCTACTTCGGCCCCTTCCCGAAGGTCTCCCCGATCCGGGCGCTCCTGCGCTACCTCTGGAAGCAGCGCCTGTTCCCCCTCCGGCCGTGCCGCTGGGAGTTCTCCGAGGCCAAGCCCCTCGACAAGCGCAAGATCACCTCGTGCCTGTACTACCACACCGGGGAATGCCCGGCGCCGTGCGCCGGGAAGATCTCGAAGGGCGCCTACCGCGACATCGCCGAGAGGGCGGTGCTGTTCTTCAAGGGCCAGTACGACGACCTCCGGGCGGAGTTCGAGCGGGACATGAAGGCCGCGTCGAAGGAGATGGACTACGAGCGCGCCGCTCAGCTGCGCGACAACGTCGCGGCCCTGTCCCAGATGGGCGAGCGGGTGCGGGTGCGCGCCGTCGAGGCCGACCAGGTCGGCGGGCACACCGCGCGGACGCAGATGGTCACGGACCTTCAGAAGGCCCTGATGCTGTCGACGCCCCCGGTGCACATCGAGTGCTTCGACATCTCCCACTTCCAGGGCCATCAGACCGTCGCGTCGATGGTCTGCTTCTCCGGCGGCAAGCCCAACCGCGACCACTACCGGAAGTTCAAGATCCGCGACACGGCGGGCATCGACGACTTCAAGTCCATGCACGAGGCCGTGTACCGCCGCTACAAGCGCCTGAAGTCCGAGAAGGCCGCCCTGCCCGACCTCATCCTCATCGACGGCGGCAAGGGCCAGCTCGGCGCCGCCCAGGAGGCCCTCAAGGAGCTCGAGCTCAAGGTCCCGATGGCCTCGCTGGCCAAGCGCATCGAGGAGGTGTTCGTCCCGGGCCGCTCCGAATCCATCCTCCTGCGCCTCGACGACCCCGCCCTGCGCCTGCTGCAGCAGCTGCGCGACGAGGCCCACCGCTTCGGCGTGGCCTACCACCGCCTCCTGCGCGACAAGCATCTCTTCGAAGAATAAGCGTAAGCGGGGTCAGGCACGCAAATTCGTCGAATTCTCCAGAAAGCAGAAGGCCCCGGCAGCATCGCCGGGGCCTTCGCGCTTGCGAACGTCCTAAGAATTCAACGAATTTGCGTGCCTGACCCCTAGTCTCCTAGCCTTGCTTGCCGGCCAGCTCGCCCATGCCGAACATGGGCATGAACATCGCGATGACGATGGTGCCGATGATGATGCCCATGACGACGATGACGATGGGCTCGATCATGGAGGTCAGGCCTTTGACCGCCGTGTCGACCTCCTGGTCGTAGAAGTCGGCGATCTTGGAGAGCATGATGTCGAGCGCGCCGGTCTCCTCGCCGACGGAGATCATCGAGGTCACCATGTTCGGGAAGATGCCCGACTTCTTGAGCGGGTCGGACAGGTGGCCGCCCTCGCGGATGGACTCGCGGGTGTTGTTGACGGCCTCGGCGATGATGACGTTGCCGGCCGTCTGGGAGACGGTCTCCAGCGCCTGCATGATCGGCACGCCGGATTTGATCAAGGTGCCGAGCGTGCGGGTGAAGCGCGCGACGGCGACCTTCTTGAGGATCGGCCCGAAGATCGGCGCCTTGAGCGACTGGGCGTCGACCCACTTGTGCCCATAGGGCGTCGAGTAGAACTTCATGAAGGCCTTATAGCCGACGAAAGGCGCCGCGACGATCACGTACCACCGGGCCTTCATCGCGTCGGAGATGTCGATGAGCATCTGCGTCGGCAGGGGCAGTTCGGCGCCGAAGCCCGCGAAGATGTTCTTGAAGGTCGGGATGACGAAGATCATCAGGAAGACCGTGACGATGGTGCAGATCGAGAGCACGATGGCCGGGTACATCATCGCGCCCTTCACCTTGGCCTTCAGGGCCTCGGAGCTCTCGAGGTAGGCGGTCAGGCGCTCGAGGATGGTGTCCAGGATGCCGCCGAGCTCGCCGGCCTTGACCATCGAGCAGTACAGGTCGGGGAAGGCGTTCGGGTGCTTCTTGAGCGCGTCGGAGATGGACAGGCCGGCCTCGATGTCGGACTTGACCGCGCCGAGGACCTCCTTGAAGTCGGGGTTCTCCGCCTGGGTCTCGAGGATGCCGAGGCTCTGCACGATCGGCACGCCGGCGCCGACGAGGGTCGAGAGCTGGCGGGAGAACAGCGACAGGTCCTTCGACGGGATGGCGTTCTTGGACTTCTTCCAGCCGACCGCGGCCTTGAACTTCTCGAGCGGGGAGAGCGTCTTCTCCGCGATCTCCAGGACGACCATCTTCTGCCCGCGGAGCTTCTCGACGGCGGCGCGCTGCTCGTCGGCGTCGATGGTCCCTTCCATCACGAGGCCGGCGGCGGTCTTGGCTTTGTAGTTGTAGGCGGGCATGGTCTCTCCCTGTTCTACGATTGCGCGGGCGTCATGTGTCGCTGCATCAGGCGGCGGAGGTCCTCGGGGTCCATCGAGTGCGCCATGGCCTCCTGGAAGGTGATCTTCTGCTTGAAATAGAGCTCGGCGAGGGACTGGTTCATCGTCTGCATCCCGATCTTGCCGCCGGTCTGAATCGCGACCTGGATCTGCTCGACCTTCTGCTCGCGGATCAGGTTGCGGATCGCGGAGTTGACGATCAGGGTCTCGCAGGCCAGGACGCGGCCGGTGCCCGTCGAGTGGCTCAGCAGCTGCTGGCAGAGCACCGCCTGGAGGACGAAGGAGAGCTGGACGCGGACCTGGTCGAGCTGGTGCTGGGGGAACACGTCGATGATGCGGTTGATGGTCTGGGCGCAGTCCGTCGTGTGGAGGGTGGCCAGCACCATGTGGCCGGTCTCGGCGATGTTGAGGGCGGCCTGGATGGTCTCCAGGTCGCGCAGCTCGCCGATGAGGATCACGTCCGGGTCCTGGCGCAGGATGTGGCGAAGGGCCGCGCCGAAGGTCACCGTGTCGGAGCCCACCTCGCGCTGGTTGATCACGGACTTCTTGTGCGTGTGGACGAACTCGATCGGGTCCTCGATCGTCATGATGTGCGCGGCGCGCGTCTCGTTGATGAAGTCGATCATGCTGGCCAAGGTCGTGGACTTGCCCGAGCCGGTCTGGCCGGTGACGAGGATGAGGCCCTTCGGGAGCTTCATGATGTCGAGGATGGACTTGGGCACGCCGATCTCCTCGAAGGTCTTGAAGGAGTTCGGGATCGCGCGGACGGCGGCGCCGACCGAGCCGGTCTGGCGGTACACGTTCATGCGCACGCGGCCGATGCCGCGAAGGTTGAAGGCGAGGTCGAGCTCGTTGGAGGCCTCGAAGCGCTGGCGCTGCTGGTCGTTGAGCAGCGAGTAGATCAAGGTCTGGGCCATCTCGCTGTTGAGCTTCTCGAACGGCGTCGGCAGCAGCGAGCCGTCGATGCGCAAGGTCGGAGGGGCCCCCACCGTGAGGTGGAGGTCGGACGCGCCGCGCTCGTGCATGAGAAGGAACAGCTCTCCCATCGAAACCATGCTCTCTCCTTGACGCCTCAGGTGTCGCCGTCGGCCGCCGTCACACGCATCATCTCCTCGGCGGTGGTCAGGCCCCCGAGCAGCTTGCGCACGGCGCACATGCGCAGGGTCAGCATGCCCTGCTTCATCGACTGCGTCTTGATCTGCTTGGCCGACGCGCGGTCCAGGATCAGCTGGCGGATGGCGTCGGTGACCTCCATGACCTCGTAGAGGCCCTGGCGTCCGCGGTAGCCGGTGGTCGCGCAGTTCTCGCAGCCCTTGCCCTTATAAAGGGTGATCTTGTTCTTCTCGCCCACGGCCGCCTGGAGCTGGACCTCGGGCACGCCGAGCTTGAGCAGCCAGTCCTTCTCCACCTCGTACGGCTCCTTGCACTTGGGGCAGATGGCGCGCAGGAGGCGCTGGGCCTCGATCATGAGCATCGCCGAGCTGACGAGGAAGGGCTCCACGCCCATCATGCCCAGGCGCGTGATCGTCTGCGAGGTGTCGTTGGTGTGCAAGGTGGAGAAGACGAGGTGGCCGGTCAGCGCGGCGTTGATGGCGATCGTGGCCGTCTCCTGGTCGCGGATCTCGCCGACCATGATGACGTCGGGGTCCTGGCGCAGGAAGGAGCGCAGGGCCGCGGGGAAGGTCAGGCCGACCTGGTTGTTGATCTGGACCTGGTTGATGCCGGGGAGCTGGTACTCGACGGGGTCCTCGGCCGTCATGATGTTGCAGTCCGGGGTGTTGAGGTTGGACAGGGCCGAGTAGAGGGTCGTCGACTTGCCGGAGCCCGTGGGCCCCGTGACGAGCGCCACGCCGTAGGGCGCCTCCATGGCCTTCTTGAAGACGGCCATCGCCTCGGGCTCGAAGCCGAGCTGGGTCATGTTGACCTTCAGGCCAGACGAGTCGAGGATGCGGGTGACGATCTTCTCGCCGGGCGCGCAGGGCAGGACCGACACGCGCATGTCGATCTCCTTGCCCTCGAGCTTCAGGCGCATGCGCCCGTCCTGGGGGATGCGCCGCTCGGCGATGTTGAGGTTCGACATGATCTTCACGCGCGCGCAGATGGCGGCGTGGAACTTCTTCGGCGGGGCGGGCTGCTCGTGCAGGACGCCGTCGATGCGATAGCGGATGCGGAGGTCCTTGGCGTAGGCCTCGATGTGGATGTCCGAGGCGTGCGCCTTGACCGCCCCGGCGATGATCAGGTTGACCATCTTGATGACGGGCGCGTCCTCGGCCGCCTTCTCGAGGCCGGTCTCGGCCTTGTCGGCCTTCTCCTCGACCTGCTCGAGCTCGTCGGCCGCGGCCTCGTTGTCGGACTGCTGCTTGACGATCTCCTCGAGGGCCTCCTGGGAGGTCTCCTGCTTGTAGTACCTCTCGTGCGCGGCGGAGATCTCGGCCTCGGAGGCCAGGCAGCCGATGACGTCGCAGCCGAGCTGCATCTTGAGGTCGTCGAGGATCATCACGTCGAGGGGATCGGCGATGGCGACGGTGAGGCGCTCCTTCGTCTTGTTGAAGGGCATCAGCATCTTCTGCCGCGCGATGGACTCGGGGACCGCGGCGATGGCCTCCTCGGGGATCTCGCCGATGTCGGCGAGGGACACGTAGGAGATGCCGGTCTTCTCGGCGAGGAACTGGAGGAGCTTCTCCTCCTCGATGAAGCCCTTCTCTATGAGGAGGGAGCCCAGCTTCTCGCCGCCCTTCTTCTGGGCCTCGAGGGCTTCCTTGAGGTTCTCCGCGCTGAGCAGCTTCTCCTCGACCAGGAAATCGGCGAGACGCCGGGACAGGCCGAGGGAGATCACATGCTGGGTCGGAGCCATTTCCCTATAAGGTTACGGTCCACGGGGATTTTTGTCAAGGCCGGTCGCAGGAGCGGGCATATTAATAAGAAGTGAACGATGATACCTAAATGCCCGAATTGATGGTGTCCGAACCGAAGCTGCCGTCGTCCTCGGCCGGCGGGCGCAGCTCGCCGGAGTCGGGCAGGGGCAGCAGCGGCACCTCCTTGGGCGTCTCGTTTTCAACTCGACGTTTATAGGCGGCCTTCTTCGCCGGCTTCTTCTTGGCCTTCGGCGCCTCCGGCGGGGGCCCGCCGGCGAGCATCTGGCGGGCCTCGATGTTCTTGCCCATGACGATGCCGTTGCCGTCGACCTCGAACAGGTACAGAGCCCCCTTCCCGACGGACGAGCCGGGGACGAGGCGGTATTCGACGAGCACGGTGTTCTCGCCCGTCGTGCTGGCGTTCCACTCCTCGGTGCCGGCGCCGGGGCTGGCGGTGTAGGAGTACTGCAGCCAGCGGCCGACGGTGCCGCGGTCGCCGTCGAGAGGGAAGTCCTTGACCGCCTCGATGGCGGCCAGGTGCTCGGCCGACGGGCCGGGGGCCGGCGCGGGAGCCGGGGCGGGCGCCTCCGCGATCTTCGGCTTGACGATCGGGGGCGGCGCGACGGCCCCCTCGTCGGCGGTGACCCCGATCGGGGCCTTGCCGTCGTCGAGCGTCGTCATCTGGCGGAGGTCGTCCTTCGGCTGGCGCATGAAGACCACGCCCAGGACCACGAGCAAGGTCACGAGCACGCCGCCGGCGATCAGGAACGCCTTGTTGTTGCGCCCGGGCTTCTTGATCTCGCCCGTGGGCGGCGCGGGCTCGGGCTTGGCGAAGCGCGCGGCGACCGCGTCGTCGGCCGCGGCGGGGGCGGAGGCGCCTCCCGACCGGGCCATCGTCGCCGGAGGCGGGACCTGGGAGGTCGCGTCGGAGGAGCCGGTCATGTCCCCGCCGGTCAGGTCGGGCACGGGCTGGGAGCGGCTGAGCGTGTTCGGCGGCGGCGCCACCGGGGTGGCCGCGGGCGTGGGGATCGCGGGCGCCGGCTGGGAGGGCACGGTGAACGGGTTGATGACCGCGGACGGCTCCGGCGTCGTCATCGGCGCCATGACCGGGATCGGGGCGGGGGTCGGAGGAGTCATGACGACCGGGGCCGGAGGCGGCACGATCGGGGCGAGCGAGATCGGCGGAGGCGGAATGACCGGCATCGGCGCCGGGGTCGGCACGGGCGGCATCGCGGCGGGGGGCGGGGTCTGGACCGGGGCCGCCTCGACGATGGGCTCGAGCTTGAACTCGGGGACCGGGTTCGCCGAGGCGCCGTGCGCGGTGTCCTCGGCGCCGAGCACCTTGAACGACTTCTTGGTCGGGACGATCTTGAACGAATGCGCCTTGCCGAAGTGGAGCTTCCCCGGCGCCGGGGCGAGCGGCGAGGGCGCCTCGAGCGGGGCGGCCGGGGGCGGGATGCTCGGGAGCTCCGGCGCGGCGGCGGCGGCGAAGGACGGGATGGCCGGAAGGTCCGCCTTCGGGAGATCGACGGCGTCCGGCGCGGCGGCCGAAGCGGCCGGGAGCTTCTCCGCGGGAGGAGGCGGCGCGGGCGGCGTGAACGCGCCCCCGGCGAAGGACGGGAAGCCGCCGCCGACGGGGGTCTGCGGCCACTCGGACGGCGGCTCCGCCGCGGGCGAGGTCGGGACGGCGGCCACCGGAGGCGGACCGCCCGGGATCGGCGGCGGCGCCGGCGACAGGAAGGTCTTCACGCCTTCGGGCGCGGCGGGAGCGGCCGAGGATTGCGCCGCGGGCGGCGCCGACGCGGGCGGGACGCCGCGGGAACGGAGCTCGAGGTCCTTGGCGGCCAGGCGCCGCGACAGGTCGGTCTGGGCGGCCTCCAGGCTGGAGACGTGGCGGTACATCGCCTCGAGCTGGGCCGTCAGCTCCGCGATCTTCTCGCGGGCGCGGCGCGCCTCGGCCTCCTCGGCGTTGGCGCTCGGGGACAGGATGTCCTTGAAGTCCTTCTTGAACGAGGCGTCCTGGAACAGGTCCTCGGCCAGCGACGCCGGGAACTCGTCGTCGCCGATGAGCCCGGCGGAATCGATCTGCAGCTGGTCGAGCAGGCCGGAGGTGGACGGGAAATCGTCGAGCGGGCCGGCGCCGCCGTCGGGGAGGACCGAGAGCTCGGAGAGCTCCCCCGCCGGGGTCCAGGAGCCGCCCGAGGGGTCGCCCGCGCAGACGAGGGTGCCCGCGTCGAGGCCGGGGAGGCCCGACACGGCCTCCTTGTCGAAGGGGCCGAGGATGCGAGATTCCTTATAAACCCAATACTTCACTCGATGCTAGGGTAGCTTCCCGGTGTTACAAATTCAAGGCGGCCGCGTCGCCGCGATCGACACCCCCAAAAGGTAAAATGGGCGCATGATCATCCGCCCCTTCTACCTCGCCTGCCTGGCCCACGGCTCCTACCTGCTCGGGGACGAGAAGACCGGCACCGCGGTCATCGTCGATCCCCAGCGCGACGTCGACGGCTACGTCGAGGAGGCCGCGAAGCTCGGCCTGGCCATCAAGCACGTGATGCTCACCCATTTTCACGCCGACTTCGTGGCCGGCCACCTGGAGCTGCGCGACCGCTGCGGGGCGACGATCCACCTCGGCGCGCGCGCCAAGGCCGACTACCCGTTCTCCCCGCTCAAGGACGGCGCGCGCCTCGAGTTCGGCTCGCTCGGCATCGGCGTCCTGGAGACGCCGGGGCACACGCCCGAGGGCGTCTGCCTGACCGTCTTCGACCTGGACGCCGACCGCAGCAAGCCCAAGGCCGTGCTCACCGGCGACACCTTGTTCATCGGCGACGTCGGGCGCCCCGACCTGATGGCCTCCGTCGGCTTCAAGGCGGAGGACCTGGCCGGGATGCTCCACGACTCCCTGCGGACCAAGCTGATGACCTTGCCCGACGAGACCTTGGTCTACCCCGCCCATGGGGCCGGGTCGGCGTGCGGCAAGAACATGTCCGACGAGCGCGTCTCCACCATCGGCGAGCAGAAGCTCTACAACTACGCCCTCAAGGCCCGCTCGAAAGAGGAATTCGTCCGCCTCGTGACCGAGGGCCAGACCGAGGCGCCCGCCTACTTCGCGCACGACGCGGACATGAACCGCCGCGAGCGCGGCACCCTCGACCGGGCGCTCGCGGACCTGCCGGAGCTGACGCCCGAGGCGGCGGAGACGCTCGTCCGGGAAGGGGCCGTGCTGCTCGACACGCGCGACCCCGCCGACTTCGCCGGCGCGCACTGGCGCGGCGCGGTCAACATCGGCCTCGACGGCAAGTTCGCCAACTGGGCGGGCTCCGTGCTCGACGCCGGCAAGCCGCTCGTGGTCGTCGCCGACGCCGGGCGGGAGAAGGAGTCGGTCCTGCGCCTGGCGCGCGTGGGCGTCGACCGCGTGGCCGGCGTCCTCAAGGGCGGCATGCGGGCCCTCGACGCCCGCCCCGACCTGGTGGCGCGCACGCCGCGCCTCACCGCCCGGGCCCTGGCCGAGCGCCTCGCCGGGAAGGACGCCCCCCTCGTCGTGGACGTGCGCACCGACGCGGAGCGCGCGGCCGGCTTCGTCGCCGGCAGCCTGCATCTGCCGCTGGCGCAGTGGCCGCGGCGCCTGGCGGAGGTCCCGAAGGGGCGGCCCGTCGCCGTCTACTGCGCGGGCGGCTACCGCTCATCGATCGCCGCGAGCCTGCTGCGCGCGGCGGGCCACGCCGACGTCGCGGACCTGGTCGGCGGCTTCGGGGCCTGGCGCGAGCAGTCGCTGCCGACGGCCTCCGCCTAGAAAAAAGCCCCGCCGCCTCCGCTCGGGAAGCGACGGGGCTCGTCGAAGCGTTCTTTATTCGCCGGCGCGCTCGGTCTCGCCGATGACGCTGAAGTCGAGGCCCGGCTCGGCGGCCTCGGTCACCTTCTGCTCGATCTGGTTCTGATAGGCGATCGAGTAGCGCGCGTAGGGGATCGCCTCCAGGCGGGCGCGGGTGATCGGCTTCTGGGTGGCCTCGCACAGGCCGTAGGTCCCGTTGTCGATCTTGCGGATGGCGGCCTCGACCATGTCGAGGGTGGTGCGCTCGTTGTCGGAGAGCTCGAACATCAGCTCCTTCTCGATGGACTGGCTCGCCTGGTCGACGGAATCGCCGTTGTCCACGTCGCTGATGCCCTGCTTGCGCACGGTGCGCAGGATGTCGTCGCGCATGGAGACGAGCTCGGCGCGGATGGACTTGATCTTCGCCGGCGTCAGCCACGCCAGATCCTTGGCGGAAGCCCCGGCGGAAGCCTTGGGCTTCGCCGACGACGCCGCCGCTTTCTTCACGAGTTTTTTCGTCATAACGCCTCCGGAAAATCGGAAAGGGATAGTATATGAGAATGCCCGTACGACGCAAGACCCAGGCCCGGCCGACGGCGCCGCCGGGTCCCCGGCCTGCCTGCAACAGAACGGCTACGCCTGGAGAGGTCTCTAGGCGATGCGCGAGGCGGCGTCCCTGAGGCGGGAGACGACCATGTCCTTGCCCATGATCTCGAGCATCAGGAACAAGGTCGGCCCCTCGGTCCGGCCGCTGACGGCCACGCGGATGGGATGGAAGACCTGGCCGTTCTTGAGGCCCTTGTCCGCGACGAACTGGCGGATGCGGGCCTCGAGGGCCTTGTCCTCGAACGGCGCGAAGCCGGACAGGGCCTCGGCCATGTCCAGCAGGACCTGCTTGGCGCCGGGAGCCTTGAGGACCTTGTCGAAGGCCTTGGGGTCGAAGACGACCGGCTTGTAGAAGAACTCGATCAAGGCCGGGATCTCGGAGAGCAGCTTGAACTTCTCGTGCTCGAGGGCGACGACCCTCTCGAGCGCCGGCCCGGGCAGGCCGACAAGGCCGGCCTTTTCAAGGAAGGGTTTCGCCAAACTCACCAGTTCTTTCACGGGGGTTTGGCGAATGTATTCGCCGTTCATCCAGTTGAGCTTGACCGTGTCGAAGGTGGCCGGGCTCTTCTGGCAGCCCGCGAGGTCGAACTTGGCGATCAGGTCCTCGTCGGTGAAGAGCTGCTGGGACTCGGTGGTGGACCAGCCGAGCAGGGCCAGGTAGTTGCGCATCGTGTGCGGCAGGTAGCCCTGGTCGCGGTACTCGAGCACGGAGGTCGCGCCGTGGCGCTTGGAGAGCTTCGAGCCGTCGGGGCCGAGGATCATGGACAGGTGGGCGAACAGCGGCGGCGTCCAGCCCAGCGCGTGGTAGATCTGGATCTGGGACGGCGTGTTGGAGAGGTGCTCGTCGCCCCGCACCACGTGGGTCATCTCCATGAGGTGGTCGTCGATGACGCAGCAGAAGTTGTACGTCGGGCCGTCGGTCGTCTTCCAGATGACGAGGTCCTGCTGGAGGTTGTTCTCGAAGGACACCTTGCCGCGGATCTGGTCGTCGACGATGGTCGCGCCGTCGGCCGGCATCTTGAAGCGGATGGAGAACTTCTTGCCGGCGGCCTCGCGCTCCTTGCGCTGGCCGTCGCTGAGCGCGCGGCACACCCCGGGGTAGCGCGGCGGGCGCTTCTCGAGCTGGGCCACGCGCCGATACTCGTCGAGCTCCTCCTTCGTGCAGTAGCAGCGGTAGGCCTTGCCCTCGGCCACGAGCTGGTCGAGGTGCTTGCGGTAGATGTGGACGCGCTGCATCTGGAAGTAGGGCGAATACGGGCCCTTGTCGGTCTTCCCGTCGACGGGACCCTCGTCCCAGTCCAGGCCGAGCCACTTCACCGAGTCCAGGATCGCGGTCACCGAATCGTCGGTCGAGCGCACCTCGTCGGTGTCCTCGATGCGGAGGATGAAGTCGCCCTTGTGCCGGCGCGCGAACAGCCAGTTGTACAAGGTGGTCCGGGCGCCTCCGATGTGCAGGAAGCCCGTCGGGGAAGGCGCGAAGCGCGTGCGGATCTTTTGGCTCATGAGATCGAACTCTCCAGTAATTCTTGGGCGTGCTTGCGGGAAGCTCCCGTCGGCTTGCCCCCGAGCATCGTCGCGACCGCCTCCAGGCGGCCGTCTCCGTCGAGGCGGTCGACGCGCAGGCGCGTGCGGCCCGCGGCGACGTCCTTGACGGCGTGAAGGTGGTTCTGCGCGAAGCAGGCCACCTGCGGGAGGTGCGTGATGCACAGCACCTGGCGGCCCTTGGCCAGCGCGGACAGGCGCTCGCCCACGGCGTGCGCCACCTCGCCGCCGATGCCGGCGTCCACCTCGTCGAAGACCAGCAGCGCCGTGCGGTCCGCCTTCGCGAAGACGGTCTTGAGGGCGAGCATCACGCGCGACAGCTCGCCGCCGGAGGCGGCGCTCTTCACCGGGCGCGGCGGCTCGCCGGGGTTCGGCGCCAGGAGGAATTCGACGCTGTCCGCGCCGGTCCGGGTCCAGTTCCCCTCCTCCATCTCGACGGCGCAGGAGAAGCGGGCGTGGGGCAGGCCGAGGACCTTGAGCTCCTTGAGCGCGGCGGCGTCGAGCTTCTTGGCGGCCTTCACGCGCTTATCGTGCGCGTCGTCGGCAAGACGGGAGAGATCCTTTTCGGCCTTGGCGAGCTCCTTGCGCGTCTTCTCGAGATGGGCGTCGGCGTTCTCCAGGCCGTCGAGCTCGGCGGCCAGGCGCTCGCGCGCGGCGAGGACTTCGGCCAAGGTGACGCCGTGCTTGCGCTTGAGGCGCGCCAGGGCGTCCTGGCGGGAGAGCAGGGCGTCGAGGGCGGCGGGATCGGCCGAGACGCCGTCGCGATAGTAGCTCAGCTCGCGCGCGACCGAGGCGGCGGAGACGTGCGCGCTCTCGAGCTCGGTGTGCAGGCTGCCGGCCGCGGGGTCGAGCTTGGCGAGGTCGGAGATCGCCTTGGAGGCCTTCAGCAGGCGGGCCACGGCGGCGTTCTCCTCGGCGTAGAGCAGGCCGTAGGCGGCGTCGGCGAGGCCGCGCAGGCGCTCGGCGTTCTTCAGGCGCGGGAGCTTCTCCTCCAGCTCCTCGTCCTCGCCGTTGCGGATCTTGGCCTCGTCGATCTCCTCGAGCTGGAAGCGAAGCAGGTCGGCGCGGCGCTCGCGCTCCGCCTCGGACAGAGACGACGCCTCGAGGCGGGCCTTGAGCCCCGACCACAGGGAGTACGCCTCGGACAGCGCCTCGCGCTCGGCGTCGAGGCCGCCGAAGCGGTCGAGCAGCTCGAGCTGGGAGGAGGCCTGCAGCAAAGTGCGGCTCTCGTGCTGGCCGTGGAAGTCGGCGAAATGGTCCCCCACGCGGGCCAGGGCGGCCACCGGGGCGGGCCGGCCCCCGAGCATCGCGCGCGTGCGGCCGGTGGAGTCGAGCTCGCGCCGCAGCTCGACGGTCTTGCCCGAGAGGCCGAGCTCCCGGCGCAGGTCGGCCGGTATATCGGCGAGGTCGACGAGCCCCTCGACCTCCAGGCGCTGCGCGCCCGCGCGCAGCCAGGAGGCGGAGCCGCGCGAGCCGAGGAGGAATCCCAGCGCCTCGAGGAGGATGGACTTGCCCGCGCCGGTCTCGCCGGTGAGCGCGGTGAAGCCGGCGCCGAGCTCGAGCTCGACCTTCTCGGCCACCGCGAAGTTGAGGACCTTGAGCTTCCTCAGCACGCTAGCGCTGTCCCCACTTCAGCTTGCGGCGCAGGACCTCGAAGAACGAGCGTCCCGGCGGCAGCAGCAGGCGCAGCGGCGTCTCCGCGCGGCGCACGCGCACCTCGTCGCCGAGCTTGAGGTCGCAGCCCGGGCGGCCGTCGAGCGAGACGAGCACGCGCGGGGCCTCGCCCTCGCGGCGCTTGCCCAGGCGGATGGTCAACGGCAGATGAGCCGGGACGATCAGCGGACGCTGCGTCAGCGCGTGCGGGCAGATCGGCGCCACCAAGGTCACGTCGAGCGAGGGGTCGATGATCGGGCCGGAGGCCGCCAGCGAGTACGCCGTCGAGCCCGTCGGCGTCGCGACGATGAGGCCGTCGCCGAAATAATCCGCCACGAAGCGCTCCCCGGAGCGCGTCGAGAGCGTGATCGCGCGCGCCTGCTCGCCGCAGCGGATGACGACCTCGTTGAGGGCCAGGTCCGGGCCGTAGATGCGCCGGCCGCCGCGCAGGACCTCCGCGGAGAGCATCGAGCGCTCCTCGACGGCGAAGCGCCCGGAGAGCACCGAGCTCACGCAGCGCTTCAGGTCCCCCGCCTCCGACGCGGAGAGGAAGCCCAAGGTCCCGACGTTGATGCCGAGCAGGGGGATGCCGCGCGGGGCCACCTCGCGCGCGACGTGGAGCATGGTGCCGTCGCCGCCGAGCGCGATGGCGAGGTCGGCGTCGCGCAGGGAGCGCGCCGTCGGCACGCGGGCCGCCGTCACCGCGCGCACGCCGTGCTTCTTGAGCAAGGCGCGGACGAGGGCGAGCGTCCGCGAGGAGTCCGCCTTGGCCTCGTTGCGGAAGACGAGGACCGAGCCGAACGCCGGGACGGAGGGGGTCTTGGATGAGATAGGAGTCGCCATCGGTGGTGACCTCGAACGCGGACGCCCAAGGAGGCTCGATTATAGCAAAACCCTCTCGGGCCCTTCGGACCGAAGGTTTCCCCCCTCCGCCGACCTCGAGCTCGACGCGTCCGAGCCTCACCGTCCACGGCCCGCCCACGGCGACCCGCTCCAAGGTCCCCGCGCCCAGGGCCCGCGCGACCCGGCGCGCCTTGGCGCGGGGCGGCTTGGTCCCCAGGTGCCAGGCGGGCCCGCCGTTGAAGCGCAGCAGAACGCTCCCGTCCGTCAGGAACAACGCCGACACCGGCGGCCGCGGCGCGAGCGCCCGCCCGGCGAGGAACACCACGGCCGCCGCCGCCGCGAGGCCGGCGCACGCCTTGCGACGAGGCCACAGGCTCAGGCTCCCCAGAAGCAGGAGCCACGACGCGATCTCCACACCCGTCCACGGCCGCGGCTCGACCGCCGCCCAGGGCAGGGCGGCGGCGCGCACGCAGGTCGTCTCGAACAGCCACAGCCCCGCGCCGACGAGCTTCGCCGCCGCGGGCGCCGCGGAGGGGAACCACGCGTCCGCCGCCCACAGGCCGAAGCCCCCGGCGAGCAACGGCCCCGAGAGCGGGACCAGGATCAGATTCACGAAGGGCCCGACGAGGGAGGCCCGCCCGAACACGGCGATCCACAGCGGCCACAGCGCGGCGGCGACCGCCACGCTGATCAGGAGCAAAGCGACCGCCGCCCTCAGCAGTCCCGGCCACGACGCGGGCGCCGCCCTCTCCGCGCCGTCGCCCGCCCAGATGATGGCGGCGCAGGCCCCCACGCTCATGACCGCGCTCGGCGACAGGGCCGCCGCGGGATCCATGACGAGCATGACCGCCGCCGCGAAGGTCAGCGCCGCCGACGCCGTCGTCTCCCGGCCGAGCGCGCGTCCCGCGAGCGCCGCGGCCAGCATCACCCACGCCCTCACGCACGGCGGGTCGGCGCCGGCCATCATGGTGTAGAACCCGGCGGCGCCGAGCGTCAGCGCCGCGCGCGCTCCGGGCCGCAGACCCGCCGCGAGCCCGCACAGCGCGGCCGCCGCCGCCGCGAAGCCGATGTTCGAGCCCGAGGCGACGAGCAGGTGAGTGGCCCCGGCGTCGCGCACCGCCTTGGCGAGCGCGTCGGACAAAGCCCCCGCGTCGCCGAGCGCGATGCCCGCGAGCAAGGCCGCCCGCTCCGGCGGCAGGCGCCGGCCGAAGGAAGCCTCCGCGGAGAGGCGCGCCCGCTGAGCCCACGCCCAGGGCAGGGCCCGCACAGGTATGGAAGAAGAGACGGAGACCTCCCGCGCGTGGAGCACCCAGCCGCAGCCCGCCGCCTCGAGCGCCGCTTTCTCGTCGAAATCGCCGGGGTCGCGCGGCCGCCGGGGCAGACGGAGCTTCCCCTCCACGACCGCCGCCCGTCCCTTCTCGAGGTCCGCCACCCTGCGCCCTTTGGGCAGCCACACCTGCGCGCGCTGCACGCCCGTGGGCGAGGAGAAGGCGAGGCGCGTGCGCCAGCCCCGGCGCGTCTGGCGCACCGGCGCGTCAAGCGTTCCCGCTATCCGCACCGGCCCTTCATACGCCGCCTCCCTCCACCCTTCGTCGCGGGCGGGCGAGAGATGACCCGCGCGGCGCGCGGCCAGGACGGCCAAGGCCCCGGCGACCACGGCCCAGAACAGCGGACGGCGCAAGATCCCCATCCTTTCATACGATCGACCCCCCGAAAAAGTTCCCTAGTTCCCGCGGCTCCGGCAGCATTGACTTGGCGGCACTTCGAGCTTATGCTTAGGCCGTGAGAACGGCCAGATCGGCGCTTGCCCTGCTCCTCGCCTTCGCCGTCCCCGTCCGTGCCGAGACCACGGCCGACCCGCTCTGGTACCTGCTCTCGACCTACGTCCTGGCCCCTGACGCGAAGGCCGTCGATGCGCAAGGCGACGGCCCCGCCGACTCGAAGGGCCTCGCGGCGCTCCAGGCCGACCTCCTGGTCCTGACCGACGGCTTCGAGGGCTTCCGCGACGAGGCCCAGGTCAAAGAGACGCTCGAGCGGCTCAAACCGCGGATGTCTCCGGAGCTCAGGCCGTTCTTCAAGGACCGGGCTTCCAGCCTCGACGCGATCTACCGGACGCTCGCGGTCACCGATTACACCTGGGCGCAGCGGTTCCCCAAGCCGCCGTGCGAGCCCGGCGAGGCACGCCGCAAGCTCCTCTCCA
>JACPOW010000082.1 GCA_016191335.1 Elusimicrobiota bacterium
CGGTTCTCGGCCGCCTATTCTACCGCTTCACCCTCAGGTTTTCGCGAAGCGAAAACCCTGGCGCCGCAAGGCGCCATGCCGTTTAAGCGCCGGTATCAACTCGGTCCAGGACCGAGTTCAAAACCCCGTGAACTTGGAGGCCTTGAGCCCGAAGACGAGGGTCGCCGGGACCTTGCGCGTCGAGCGGATCCGCCCGACGGCGGCGGCGAGCGGAGCGAGGCTCCCGGGAGCGAGGAGCTTCTCGGTCTTGCGGAGCTTCGCCAGCCCGCGCTGGAGCAGGTAGAACGCGCCGTCCGTCTTCGCGGGGTTCAGCTTGAAGCGGTGCAGCCCGGCGGCGACCTGGATCAGCCCCTGGAGCAGGAGCTTCTCGTCGCCGGCCGCCTTCATCCAGAACGCCTCGACCGCCTCGTGCGCCTCGAAGAAGCGCCCGGCGCCGCCGAGCTCGTCGGCCCGGTCGAAGGCCGCCTGGAGGCCGCTCACCGCTCTCGCGGCGGCAGCTTCTTGACGAGCAGGTACAGCCTGCCGTCGGCCCACTGGCCGCGCGCGGTGGCCGCCGCCTGCGGGCCGTGGCCGGCGTAGATGTCCACCCGGCCCGGGCTCTTGATGGCCCCGCCGGTGTCGAGCCCGAAGGCGAAGCGGGCGTTCTCCGCCGTCGCGAGCAGGCGCCCGTCCTTGTCCGTCTGCGGCGAGGTCGTCGAGAAGAAGTACAGCCCGCCCAGCGGCATGAACGCGGGGTCCACCGCGATCGAGCGCGCCGGCACGAGCGCCTGCTCGGTCGCGCCGAACGGCTCGCCGTCCTCCGGGAGGGGGGCGAGCTCGAAGAACACGTAGCGCGGGTTCGACGCGAGGATCCAGCTCTCGGCGTCCGGGTTCGCGCGCAGGTACTCGCGCAGCTTGTCGTGCGTGATCTCGTCGCGGGCGAACACGCCCGCCTTCACGAGGGTCAGGCCGACGGAGTTGTACGTCTTCCCGTTCGTCCCCGCGTACTTGACCAGGCGCTCCTTGCCGTCGGGGAACTTCAGGATCGCGGACCCCTGGATGTGCAGGTCGAGGGCGTCGAAGCGGTCCTTGAGCCAGGCGATCTCGAGCCCCTTGCCCGCCAGCGCCTTGCGCCGGTCGATGTCGGCGCGCGTGTAGTACGGCACGACCGTCCCGTCCTTGGTCAGGCGGCCCAGCAGGGAGGTCTCGCCGTTCGCCTTCCCGAACGCGGCGAGGTCCACCTCGACCATGTCCTTCGGGCGCCGGTACAGCGGGTACGGGTACGCCGCGGTCTTCTTGAGGCTCGCGCGCAGGAGCGGCTGATAATAGGAGGAGAACACGACGCGGCCGTTCCCGTCGAGGCCCGCGGACTGGAACACGTCGAAGCCCTCGCGCACCTTCTCGTCGAACTCGTCGGCCGTCTTCGCCTTCTGCGCGAGCTCGACGATGGCCTTGGCCCCGTCGATCAGCTGGGCGGGGCCGTAGTCCCGGTCGGCGACGCGGATGGCCTTGCCCTGCGGCAAGGTCTCCAGGTACTTGATCGCCTTGCGCGCGGCCTTGATGAGGCCGGCCTTCGACTTGAACGACTCCTCGAAGCGGGGGAGCTCCTCGTCGGCGACGAGCCTCAGCGCGGGGCCGGTGAAGGCCGGCGTCGAGACCGCCGGGACCTGAGCCGCGGCGGGGGACAAGACCAGGAACAGGATCGCGCTGAGCATGAGGTCATTCTATCAAACCGGGGAAGCCCGGAAATCGCGCGTCGAAAATCGGGACTTTGTGCCTATAATACACCTAGGTCCTTCGGCGCAAGGAGAGGCGGATGAGAAAACCGAACGGTTTCGCGATCCTCATGCTATTGGCGTCCCTTCCCGCCTCCGCCCTGACCTGGGACCAGGGCGACCCCGCCGCCCACTGGCGCTCCTCCCTCTCCGCTCCGCCGCTGACTCCCGCCGCGGTCCCCGTCCGCCCGCCGTCGGGCGGAGGCGTCGCCGGCCGGTTCGACTCGTACGTCCTCACCTTGCAGTGGTCCGCCGCGTTCTGCGAGACCCGCCCGAACCTCCCCGAGTGCGGCGACCGGGACCCGGACCGCTTCTCCGCGAAGCATCTCACCTTGCACGGCCTCTGGCCCGAGGTCGCCGGCGACTCCACCCACTCCTACGGCTACTGCGGCGTGGACGACGCCACCCGCGCCCTCGACCGCGGCGCCACCTGGTGCAAGATGCCGGCGCTCGGCCTGACGAGCCGGACGACGGCGCGCCTGACCGAGGTCATGCCCGCCGTCGCCTCCTGCCTGCAGAACCACGAGTGGTACAAGCACGGCTCCTGCTCGGGCTTCGCCGCCGAGGAATACTTCACGCGCGCCTCGGACCTCGTCGTCGCGATCGCCGGTTCGGGCTTCGGGCGCTTCCTGGAGGCGAACGCGGGCCGCACCGTGACGGCGGCCGCCCTCCTCGCCGCCTTCGAGCGGGATTACGGCGCCGGCAGCGGGAGCAAGGTGAAGCTGACCTGCGTGAAGGCGCGCGGCGCCTCGCTGCTCTCCGACGTGCGCCTGAAGCTGTCGCATCCCCTGCGCCCCGCGAACGAGCTCGGCAGGATGCTCCTCTCCGGCGGGGAAGCCGGGAACTGCCCGGCCTCCTTCGAGCTCGACTCCCTCTAGGGCAGCTTCGTGTCGGCGCGCCAGCCGAGGCTCTCCTGCTCGGCCACGGTCCACGCGGGATCGACGAACAGGTTGAAGCGCGGCTTGAAGGCGGCCTCCTTCCCGGGCTTCGTCGCCATCACGCCGTCGGCGAAGTCCTTGCCCACGGGGAACGCCGTCGTGAAGCGGTGCCGTCCGTCGCGCTCGACCTCGTAGATCAGCAGGAAGATGTCCGGGCTCTCGAAGCCCGGCAGCGGCATCAGCGGCACGAGATGAGTGAACACGGAGGCCTTCACCGTCTTGCCGTCCGGCGTCTTCCAGGTCACGCGCTGCTCGACCCGGCCGATGGATTTCTCCGCGGGCACGAGGTCCGCCGCGTGGGCGACCTTCGCCGGGGCGCCGATCAGCTTGAGCAGCACCGCGGTCAGGTTCGAGGCGAACTCTCCCTCGGGCGCGAGCGGGCCGAAGGTCCCTTCCGGCAGGCCCAGGCGCTCGTCGAGCCGCGACTCGATCCAGCGCTTGCCCTTGAGGCCGTACGCCGTCTTGAGCTGGGAGAAGAGATAGCCGTAGGTGTGCATCACGCCGGCGGGGGCGTGGGCCACGCCGCCGGTGACCGCGCGCGGGATGCCGAGGGCCTTCATCGCCTTCTCCTCGAGGATCTCCGCCTTCGCCAGCTCGTCGAAGATGGTGCAGTCGGTCCAGTACAGGTCGGAGACGGTCCTGGCTTTTTTGAGGTTCCGTCTCAGGCCGGGGAGCTCGTCCTCGAGCGTCTTCGCCGTGTCCTTGTCCATGAGCCGGGCGTGGAGCCGCGCGAAGGCCTCGTAGCCGGGCTTAGCGGGGGCGGCGTAGGCGGGAAGGGCGAGGAAAAGGATCAGGAGCGCGTTTCGCATCGCGCGATTCTATCAAACCCCCTGAGTCGACTTATCCCCAAAATTCCGCCGGTGGAATGATGTGGACGACTTCAGCGCCGGTCAGATCTTGGGCGTGACGCCGCTCACGACCTCGAGGAAGCCGCGCTCGTATTTCTCGTAGTCGTCGGCGGGGGGGAGGCTTGCTTGCCGCAAACGGCGGCCGCGAGGGGCGCGAGGACGAGGAGCTTTTCCCGCGAAATCATTCCTTGGGCTTGAAGCTGCGAACGACCGCTTCGAAGACGGGCAAGGTCTTCTGGTAGGTGTCGATCGAGGCGCTGTGCTCGATCTCGAAGAATCCGCCCTTGACCGGTATGAGGGCGAAATCGAGTCGGTCAGGTCGGTCGCTGTTGCGGGTGCGCTTCGGATAGGGCATCCGCTCGTAGTGAAAACGGAGGACCATATGGTCGCCCATCTTTTCTTCCGTGACCTCCGGCTGTTTGTGATCGGGAGTGATCAGTGCGAGTGAATCGGCGTACGCCCGGGCGTCCTTGTAGGTCTGATTAATCTCGGGGAATTTGAAGATGGTGATATGGGTCGTTTTCCCGTCCCACATCGACATGCCCTTGGCCGGGTCGAAGTATTTCGCCTCGCGAACACCCCATTCGCCGGGAAGCCGGGCGGTGAACTTCGCTTCGTCGGACGTGAAATCGACCATCTCCACGCCGGCGACGACCTCCTGGGTCGGGACGACGACGGGCCCCTCTTCGGGCGCGCGCTTGCACGCGGCGAAGGCGACGAGGACGGCGAGTGCGAGGGCGGGCTTCATTGCTTCTTTTCCTTGGCTTGGAGCACTTCCTCGATCAAGGCCTTGTTCCCGGAGGCCTTGGCATAGGTTTCCGCGCGATCGAGATAGGTGCTGCGATCTGGAGCCCGATCGGCGCGGAGCGCTTGGACAAGATAGTAATTCCCGAGATCCCTGTAGCTCGCTTTCTGGGCGTTCTCTATCGAGGGATTGAGCGCGGCCATGCGCTTGGCATGGGCCGACTCGAGGTCGGTGAGTTGGCGGTTTCCGCGCGTGAGAGCCTGGAGATCGAGGGCTTTGGCCCGCTGCTCTTCACTGGTTGTGACCGCGCGGTTCCGCACTCGCTCGAGGCGGGCGGCCTCGATGGCCCGGACGCCTTTGAGGGGAATTGCCCGTGACGGCGACGCGCCTTCGATTCCGTCGAACAACCCCTGCTCCCAGAGTTCGACACCGTTAGTCATCATCTCGTAGTCGACGAGATCATCGTTCATCTTCACCGACACCGGATCGTTCTTCAGCTTCGAGCGGAGGTACAGGTTCTTCGTCTTGTACGCTTCCTCCTCGTACTCGAGCGGCTGGACGTCGGGGATGTTCCCGCGCGCCATCTCGCGGAAGATCGGGTCGCGGCGGTCCTGCCAGGCGTGGGTCAGTTCGTGGACGATCACCGCGTCGTTGTCCTTCACGACGGCGGCGACGGCCTCGGGCTGGGAGTCGAGGTAGGACATCAAGGCGGCGCGGGTGGAGAGCGAGGCGCGCAAAGCGGAGGCCTGACGCGGCGGCACGGTCCCGACGACGGACGCCAGCACCGCCTCCCGGTCGAGGACGACGGCCCGGCGGCGATAGTCGTACTGGGCTACGACCCCGTTGCTCTGGTCCTCGATGACGAACGGCGGCAGGTCGGGCTTGCCGTCGACGTTCAGGCGGGAGAGGACGGTCTTGCCGAAGGGATCCCGGCCGATCTCGGCCCGGGCCGACGCCTGGATCTTCTCGCCGACCGAGCGCTCGGAGGCGGTGTAGTAAGGGAGGTCCACGCGCGGCCCCGGCGTGCCGGCGGAGACCGGCTGAGCCGCGGCCTGGCGGTCGGCCAGGGTCCGGGAGCCCTCGAAATAGTCCGCGACGCGGGCCAGTCCGGCGTCGGCCATCGCCTTCACCTTGTTCATGTCGGACGCGGGGTCCAGGATGGCGTCGGCGAGGCCCGGCGGCAGGTCCGCGGCCAAGGTCTCGATCTTCGAACGGTCCTCGGGCTGGAGCGGCTTGCCGGTGGAGAGCATGAGGTTCACGGTCTCGAGCGCGGCGCGCCGCGCGCCCTGCCGGAGGTCCAGCACCGCCTTGTCGAGGACCGCCTTGGTGACCGGGGCCTTGGTCTTGGGGTCGAGGGCCCGGCCGTCGTCCTCGAGTCGCCAGCCCAGGCTCGTGAGGCCCGCCTTGACCCGGTCGTCGACGCCGTCCCGGCGCCAGTCGGCCTGCGCGGACGCGGCGGCCGGGGCCTGCGCGGAGAGGCTCGCGGGGGAGAGGGCCAGAATGACGGCGAGGGCGAGGAGGGGTCGCATCGTCTATGTAAGAGTAAAGAGAACGGGCTTTTCCGTCAAGGGCCCCTAGGGCCCGCCGACGGGCGGCACGACGAAGAAACTTGCATTTCTCGACGAGAAATGCTATGCTATTATGCTGTTAACGCGACTGACCAGTAAAAGATAACACTCGATGGACAAACTTCGTCGCGCCGAGGGTCCATGCACCTGAAATCGATCGACATCGTCGGCTACAAGTCCTTCGCGGATAAGACCCACGTGGACCTGGAGCCCGGCATCACGGGCGTCATCGGACCGAACGGCTGCGGCAAGTCGAACGTCATGGAATCCGTGCGCTGGTGCCTCGGCGAGATGTCGTGGAAGTCGCTGCGCGCCGACTCGATGACCGACGTGATCTTCTCGGGCACCGCCAAGCGGTCCCCGCAGTCGCTGGCCGAGGTCACCTTGACCTTCGACAACGCCAGCTCGATGCTGCCCGTCGAGTACTCCGAGGTGATGATCACCCGGCGCCTGTTCCGCTCCGGCGAGTCCCAGTATTTCCTCAATAAGACCCAGTGCCGCCTGCGCGACATCCGCGAGATGTTCCTGGACACCGGCCTCGGCGGCGACGGCTACGCGATCATCGACCAGGGCGGCGTCGACTCGATGATCCGCTCCAAGCCCGAGGAGCGCCGCGCGTTCTTCGAGGAGGCCGCCGGCGTCGCGAAGTACAACGCCAAGCGCGCCGAGGCGCTGCGCAAGCTCGACCGCGTGGACATGGACCTGGGCCGCCTGCAGGACTCCGTCGCGCTGATCGAGGAGCAGGTCAAGAAGCTCGATTCCGACGCCCGCCGCGCCAAGCTGTTCGCGAAGTACAAGGAAGAGCTGACGGCGATCGAGGCCGCGCACATCATCGAGCAGACGAGCTCCATCGAGGCCGAGCTGGCGCTGATGCAGGAGCGCATCGGGCCCGTCGAGGAGACGCTCGGGAACTGCCGCTCGCAGATCGCAGCCGAGGGCGCCAACCACGCCGCGCTGAACCTCGAGAAGACGGGGCAGCAGAACCAGCTGATCGAGGCGAACGCCAAGGTCGCCGAGGTGAAGACCGCGGTGGGCCGGCTCGAGGAGCGCCTGCAGAGCTCGGCGGAGTCCGTCGCCGGCATGGACGCCCGCATGGAGTCGTGCCGCGCCGAGGCCGAGTTGAACCGCGCGCGGACCGCGTCCATCGATCCCGAGATCGCCGTCGTCGCCGCGTCCATCGCCGCCGCCGAGGCGGCCCTCTCCGAGGCCAAGGCCCGCGCCGAGGCCGCCAGCGCCGAGCTGGCCGCCATCGAGGCGGCCGTGGCCGAGGCCCAGGCCCAGAAGGATTCGCTCGCCCGCGAGGCGCAGGCGAAGACGCAGGAGTCCTACGAGCTCGGCCGCGAGCTGTCGAGCGCGGAGTCGGAGTTCACGCGCGCCGAGGTGCGCGCCCGCTCCGCCCTGAAGAGCCTCGAGCGCGACATGACCGCGGCCGCCGAGGCCCGCGGCCGCCTGGACGAGGCCCGCGCCGAGTCCGTGCTGGCGGAGACCGCCTTCGAGGCCGCGCAGACCGCCGCCGCCGCCGCCGACCTGCGCGCCGAGGAGCTGCGCGCCCGCCAGAGCGCTTTGGGCGAGGAGACCGTCACGCTCCATTCCTCCCTCGCGCAGACCGCCGCGCGCGCCGAGTCGCTCGAATCCCAGGGCGGCCAGAACCCGTACTGGGTCGGCGCCCAGGCCGTGCTCAACGCCAACATCACCGGCGTGATCGGGACCGTGCGCGGCCTGTTCCGCGTGGACGACGCCTTCAAGCCCGAGCTCGAGGACCTTCTCGGCGAGCGCCTGTTCGCCGTCGTCGTCGAGGACTCCGCCGCCGCCCGCCTGGGCGTGGAGCTGCTCCGGGCGTCGGGAACGGGCCGCGCCCGCTTCCTGGTCCTGTCCTCCTTGCCCGAGGCCGCGGACAAGGCCTATCCCGCCGAGGCCAAGCCCCTGCTCTCGCGCCTGCAGTACGACCCGCGCCACGAGAAGGCCCTGCGCTACCTCTTCGCCGAGGCGTACGAGCTCGAAGGCTCGCTGTTCGGTGAGCACTGGGTGTTCGGCGGCGCGCCGTCGAAGGACGGCCCTCAGCCCACGCTCGCCGACCTGGGCGAGATCAAGGAGAAGGTCGCCGCCCTCGAGCTGCGCGGAGCCGCGCTCGCCGAGGAGCGGGCGCAGACCGAAGGCGCGCTGACGGAAGCCCTCCAGGCGGCCCGCCTGGTCGCCGCGGCGCTGTCCCAGGAGTCCGGTCGCCGCCACGGCCTCGAGGCGCGCGTGAGCCAGCTCGAGCAGTCGCTGGCCAACCACGCCCGCAACGTGGAGCTGTCCACCGAGGAGTCGGCCCGGGCCATCGCCGACGCGTCGCTCGCCAAGGAGACGATCCACGAGCGGAAGGCGCGCCGCGCCGAGGCCGAGGCGCGCGTCGCCGAGGTCCGCCTGTCCGAGACCAACGCCGCCGAGGCGCTCGCGCTCGCGCGCGAGGAGCAGTCCGGCAAGCGCGCCGCCTTCCAGGGCCACGACGAGCGCGTCCGCGGCGTCGAGCAGCAGCTCGAGGCGCATTCCTCCAGCCGCAAGCGGCTCGACGACGAGAAGGCCTCCCTCGAGGCCGCGATCGCCCGCCTGGCCGCCGAGGCCGACGAGCTCGCGCGCCGCAAGGAGGAGGCGCTCGCCTCCCAGGAGAGCATGCGCGTCGAGATCACGGCCCTCCAGGCCGAGCTCGCCGGGCACGAGAACGCGGCCAAGTCCGTGTTCGACAACCTGCAGACCCTGCAGAACCAGCTCGATACGATGAGCGAGACGATCAAGCAACTCCAGGCCCGGCACGACCAGGCCCAGGCCGACCTGCATCAGCACGAGGTCCACGCCTCGGCGATGAAGTCCAAGTACGACCTGCTCAAGACCCGCCTCTGGGACGAGTGGCAGCTCACGGCCGAGGAGGCGAAGAACAAGTTCAAGGGCGTCGTCGCCGACGTCGAGAAGATCGAGTTCCTGCGCCGCCGCATCGCCGCGATGGGCAACATCAACATGGCCGCGCCCGAGGAGTACGAGGCGCTCGCCGAGAAGCAGCGCTTCCTGATCGGGCAGATCAACGACCTCCTGAAGGCCAAGGACGACCTCATGGCCGCGATCACCAAGATCAACAACGCGACCCGCGAGAACTTCCGCCAGACCTTCACCGAGGTGCGCGAGCACTTCCGGCGCCTGTACGGCGTGCTGTTCGAGGGCGGCGAGGCCGACCTGATCCTCACCAACCCGGAGGACATCCTCACCACGGGCGTGGACATCGTCGCCCAGCCCCCGGGGAAGAAGCTGCAGAGCATCACCTTGCTCTCGGGCGGAGAGAAGACCCTGACCGCGATCGCGCTGCTGTTCGCGTTCTTCATGGTCAAGCCCTCCCCGTTCTGCATGCTCGACGAGGCCGACGCCGCGCTCGACGACGCCAACATCGAGCGGTTCGTCGCGCTCCTGCGCGAGTTCCAGAACAAGACCCAGTTCCTCATCGTCAGCCACAACAAGCGGACGATGGAGGCGGCCGACGTCATCTACGGAGTCACGATGGAGGAGAAGGGCGTCAGCCAGCTCATCTCCGTCGACTTCCGCAAGAAGGTCGGCGGCACGGAACGCGAGGCGACGAGCCACAAGGTCGCCATCCAGGGCCCGTTCGCCCTGCCCGAGCCCGGTCCTTCGGAAGCCTAGTCGTCGAGCCGCCGTCGGCCGGACGCCTTGCGCCGGTCTCCGGCGTCTGGTATAACGACTGACCGTGCTCTATGGGGTCTTCTCCGACGTCCACTCGAACTACGAGGCGCTGAGCGCCGTGCTCGACTACCTCGAGGACCTCGGGGTGGAGGGCTGGATCTGCTGCGGCGACCTGGTGGGCTACGGCCCCGAGCCCTACGCCTGCCTCGACCGCATCCGGGCCCTCAAGAACCTCTCGATCATCTGCGGCAACCACGACCTGGCGGTCATCGACCGCCTGGACCTGGAGTGGTTCAACCAGTACGCGCGCGCGGCCGTGCTCTGGACGCGCTCGCATCTCTCGGACTCCAACCGGATCTTCCTCGAGGGCCTGACGGCCCGGCTCGAGACCTCCGCCTTCACTCTGGCCCACGGCACCCCGCGCAACCCCGCGGAGGAGTACCTGATGAGCCCGCTGCAGTTCCGCGACAGCGTCCCGCTCGTCACCAAGTGGCCGCTGTTCGTCGGGCACAGCCACATGCCGCTGGTGTTCCGCTTCGTCGAGGGGGACTCCGAGAAGGTCGACTGGCGCTCGCTCGAGGACAAGGAGGAGATCCTGCCGCGCATCTACGGCGGCGTGACGGCGCCGGTGGCGCTCAACCCCGGCTCCGTCGGCCAGCCCCGGGACCAGGACCCGCGCGCCTCCTGCGGCCTGTACGACTCGGAGAAGGGGACCTTCCGGATCTTCCGGGTGCCCTACGACGTGACGGGGGTCCAGAACAAGATCCGCGCCGCCGGCCTTCCCGAGTACCTCGCCTTGCGCCTCGCCTACGGGCAGTAGCGCGGGCGTCTAACGGAAGAAGTCCCTGACCATCCGGATCAGCCCCTCGGTGGACTTGCCGGGGATCTCCTCGCCCTCCCAGTTGATGGAGAAGTGCGCGTTGCGCTGGGTGGGCTTGACGTAGGTCTCGTACATGGGCAGCACCGTCGTCAGGATCTGGTGCTTGGCGCCCTCGACGTCGCGGCCGCGCTCGGTGATGTCGCGCGAGATGCGGCGCAGGGCCGCGGTGGCGATGCCCGTCGAGACGAAGATCTTGTAGTCGTACAGGGCGAGCAGCTCCTTCGGGTGCAGGGCGTAGAGGCCCTCCACGACGATGATCTGGGCGGGCTCCAGGCGCTTGGTCTCGTGCTTGCGGGTGTAGGCCTTGAAGTCGTAGATCGGCTGCTCGATCGACTCCCCGGAGCGCAGGCGGTCGAGCTGCTCGAGCGCCAGCTCGAAGTCGATCGCGTGGGGATGGTCGAAGTTGTACGCCGTGCGCTCCTCGAGGCTCAGGTGTCCCAAGGGGCGGTAGTAGTTGTCCAGCGAGAACATCTGCCCGGAGATGCCCGCGGCCCGGCTCTGCTCGAGGACCGCGCGCGCGAAGGTCGTCTTGCCCGAGCCCGAGCCTCCGGCCACGCCCATGATGAACTTCCGCTTGGCGCTCACCCGCACATCGTACAATATGGCCGTGCCCTCCCGAATTCCGCCGCCGCGCGCCGCGGCGGCCGCTCTCGCCCTGATCCTCGCGCTCGGCTTCGGCCTGCGCTGGCGCGCCGCGGATCACGCCTACATCAGCCAGTGGGACGAGGCTTACCACGCCCTCGTCGCCAAGAACCTGACGGCGCATCCGCTCACGCCGACCTTGTACGAGGATAAGGTCCTGCCCGCCGACGACCGGGAATGGACGATGGCGGGCGTCTGGCTCCACAAGCCCCCGCTGCCGCTGTGGCTGATGGCCGCCGGGATCGCGGCGTTCGGCGAGGGGGAGGCGTCGTTCCGGATCCCGGCGGTCGTCCTCGACACGCTCGCGATCCTGCTGGTCTATGTGTTGGCCCTGGAGCTGTTCGGGCGCGTGTCCGCTCTGGCGGGCCTCGTCGCCGCCGCGCTCTACGCGCTCAATCCTTTGATGATCCGCCTGGTGTCGGGACGGATCCCCGACGACACGCCGCACGTGGTCAACGCGTTCTTCATCACGCTCACTGTTTGTCTTTTTCTCGTTTCGGCCCGTAAGAACAGCCGCTCCTACGCCGCAGCCGCCGGTCTCTCGATGGGCCTGGGGACCCTGTGCATGTCCGCCGTCGCTCTCCTCGGCCTCGCCGCGCCCCTTCCGTTGATGCTGTCCATGCGAGGCCTCCGCGGGAGCGCCCGCCTCCTCGCCGTTTCGTCCGCCGTTTTCCTCGCCTCGGCGCTTCCCTGGCCGCTGTACTGCCTGAGCCGCTGGCCGGACCTGTGGCGTCACGAGTCCGCGCTCCACGTCGAGCATCTGGTCCGGGCCCTGGACGGCCACGCTCACGCCTGGTGGTGGTATCTGAAGATCCTCCCCGTGCAATACGGCGGGGTCCCCGTCCTCGCGGGGCTCCTCGCGGCCGCTGCGGTCGCCTACGCGGCGCGCGAGGCCGCCCGGAGCAGGCACGCGGGGCTGGCGAGCGCGTTGTGCTGGCTGGCGATCCCGTACCTCTTCTTCTCCCTCATCGCCACCAAGCTGTACGCCTACGTCGCCGTCGCGGTCCCCGCGCTGTGCCTCCTGGCGGGCTTCGGCTGCGCCGCGGCGTGGGCGGCGAAAGGCGGCCGATACCGGGCGGCCGCCCTCGCGGCGCTCGTCGCCGCGGGCGTCCAGGCGGGCGCCGTGGCCGTGGAGCGGCTCCGCGCGGACTATTCGCGGAGCCCCTGGAGCGAGACCTACGATTATCCGTCGTTCCGCCGGGAGATGCTGCGCCTGCGCGAGGTCCCGGGCCCCAAGGTCCTCCTCAACGTCGGCGATTCCAAGTCTCCGCAGGCGATGTACTACTCGGGGGCGGCCGCGTACCCCGGGACGCCCGACGCGGCGGCGGTCCGCGGGCTGCTCGCCCGGGGCTTCCGCGTTTTCGTCCTCGTCGAGGCGGACAAGCGCGGGGCCGACGAGCCGGCGGCCCTGAAGGCGGCGGAGTTCCGCGGGAAGATCCTCCACATCCCCGTGCCGCCGCCCCTCGCCGCGGACCCGAAGCATCCCTACGAAGCCTGAGCGGAGGGGGGTGTTTTTTCCGGCGCTCTCCGCGGATTTCGGCTTGCATTCAATGGGACCATGTTTTAGAATCCCGCACCGGTCGATAGGCCCTGGCGAAACATTTAATGCCTGACACCGGGACGGACTCTGGAGGCCCATGAATCACGCGAAAACTCTCCTCGTTCTGGCTCTGACGCTCGCGGCCGCGCCGCATCGCGCGTTCGCCGGCTCGGAGGCGGTCGCCCTCGGCGCGGACCAGGCCTTCATGAACGCCGCCTTCTTCCAGGCGCTCCCGAAGCCGTCCGCGGCCCGGTGGACCGTGCAGATGCCCCGGCCGACGGCCCAGCTGCTGCCCTCGATGAATTGGTTCAGCCTCTCGGTGCTCGCCCAGCTCGGCGGCGCGCCGGCGGGCGCGGGCGCCGAGGTCGGCGACATCGACCTCGCGGCGCTCCTTAATAAGCAGCTCAAGAGCCCGCTCAAGTACACCCTCGGCGGGCAGGAGGCCTGGGTCAGCGGCGCCTTCGACCGTCAGCAGAACGCTTACGTGTCCATCCTGGTCAGCGGCGCCGAGCCCGTGTTCTTCAACGTGAAGGGCCTGCTCGACAAGGAGGAGACGGTGACCGCCGGCTCCGCCCAGTACACCTTGCGCCTCTCCCCCAACATCATCAACCAGATGAAGAGTGAGATCATCCTCGAGAACAAGGCCAACGAGGACGACATGGTCCGCATCACCCTGAAGAAGATGCTCGAGGGCGTGGGCGCCACGGGGGCCCCGGTCGCCGTCGGCGGCCAGGCCTACAAGGTGTTCTACACCGACGACATCAAGGGCGGGCGGGTGGACAAGGCCGCCAAGACCTTCACCTTCATCCATACCGAGGCGAACGGCGAGATCCACGTGTTCCTGATCCCGGCCGAGCTCGTGCCCTCCGACAAGGTCGCGGTGTTCAAGATGTTCGCCAATGCCCGGGTCGGCCTGACCCAGAAGGACGGAAAGCTCAAGGTTTACGAGAATCCCTGATCCCAGGGGCGGCGCGGGGCGGCGGACCCTCAGGCCATTTGTCGCCAAGGGGCTGGGACCTCGGGCCCATGTCGGGGTATGGGGTGACTGCTACCATCAAATCAAGAGGTCCCCAATGAAGAAAAACGCTTCCCCCAACGGCCGTAAGCACGGTATGCGCTCGAAGGTCGCCACTGAGGATCGGCTGAAAACGACTCTCACGTTCAAGCCTGGCTTCCAGGCCTACCATTGGTCCACCGACCGCGCCCGCTCGCGGGTCGTCATCAAGCATTGAATCGAGGCTCGGCCGCCCTCGCGGCCGCGCTCTTCCTCTGTTCGGCGGCACCCGCAAGGGCGGCCAATCCCAGCCTGTCCTCCGATTTCCGGAGCATGACCCAGTGGCTCAGCCACGAGATGGCGCAGGGCCTGGCGTTCAACGCGGGGTCCACCTTCGATCCTCCTCGAGAGGTGACCGGGTGGGCGCTCCAGCCGGACCTCTCCCTCGGTATCGGCCGCATCCCGTTCAACAAGACGGATTTCCCCACGTTGACGGTCCCGGCTCTCGAGGAGCAGGGCGGCGCCAACATCTTCCCGAAATCCGTCATGTTCCCGAACCTGGCGCTGCATCTGCGCATGGGGCTGCCGTGGAGGGGCGACGCCTATCTCCGCTTCGCCGACGCGACCACGCCCCCCGGCTACAAGATCTCACCGACCATGACCGCCCAGGTGCAGACGAATTCCTTCGGCTTCGGCCTGCGCCAGCATTTCGACTTGTGGAACGAGGACCTGCCGAAGGTCGTCCTCGGCGCCCACTACAACCACGTGCGCGGGCGCACGCGCCTGAAGGGGCGGTTCAACGTGAACGTGGACAACAACTTCACCGCGGACAGCGACCTCAACGGCGAGATCGACTGGAACCTCAACAGCTTCGCTCTGACCGCGGTGGCGTACAAGACCTACGACGCCTGGACCCCTTTCGCCGGCTTCGGCTACAACTACGCCACCGGGTCGGTGCGCTCCAAGCTCGAGCTCAAGAGCCGCACCTTCCTCATCGCCGACGTGCTCGGCGAAAGCAGCGCCCGTCCCGAGCAGAGTCAGGGCCGCTGGACCGCGGGCGTGCAGTATGCGCGGCCCAGGTGGAGCGTGTTCTTCAACGCCGAGGTGAAGGCCCTGGGCCAGTTCCAGTACCGCAGCTGGATCGCGCAGATCGGCGTCGCGCTTCCGTACGAGATCGGGCGCGGGTACAAGATCATTTATAAGAAACGCGTGCCGAGCGTCGTCGACGACGCGAAGCGTATCAACGAGCCGAAGAACGAGATCTACGAGAAGCCGACGCGGAAGGCCGCTCCCGAGCCCAAGCGTCGCCCGCTCGAGCCCCAGAAGCCCGAGCAGGCGCACCCTGACATGATCTTTTTGCAGTGATGAATAGGAATAAATCGCCGTTGCGCCGTTACCTGTCCGCCGCGCTCAGCGCGGCTCTCGTGCTGTCGTCTTGGGGTCCGTCGGTCTCTTCCGTCTTCGCGCAGCAGGTCTCCGGTAAGGCCGCCTCCGTGTCCGTCATTCCCCAGTTCGGGCTGCTCCCCGTAACTCCTGGCGCCGGGTTGGGTTCTCCATCCGTTTTGCCGTTGATGCCGTCTCCGTCGTTGTCGCTCTCGCCTTCCCTCGCGGCGCCGTCCCTCAACGCGGCCCGTCCCATCGCGGCGCCGGCCGCCGCCGTTCCGGCGGCCGCTCTCGTCAGCGTCAAGCCCCTGATCGCGCCCGCCAAGCCCGTCCTTCCCGCCGCCGTCGTCCCGTCCGCGCTCGAGGCCGTCAAACCCTCGGCTCCGGGCGAGTCCTTCGGCGCCGCCGCCGCCCAGGACTTCGCCGAGCGCATGACCGGGGAACGGCTTGTGGACGGCAACGGAATGGTCGAGGATGCGGGGGCCAGCGTCGACGCCTCCGTCCCTCTGGCCTTCCGCCGCTCCCAACTGAACGCCTCGCGCGAGAACGGCGCCCCCGTCATCCCCGAACCGGCCCCGCCGATCAAGCCCGAAGGCGAAAAACGCGGATTAGGTTTTCCTCTCGCCTTGGCCGGTCTCTCCGGTCTCGCTTGGGGCGTCACCGAATTCGCGCGCTGGGGCTCGCACGCCTTCACCGCCGCCTCCGCCGAGCCGACCGTAGCGGGTACTTTCCTCGCGGTCGCCGCGATCGGCGCGATGGCGCTCACCGGGGTCTTCGTCCTCAGCGCGCTCGTCGACGCCGTCTCCTTCGTCGGCGCCGTGTGGCGCGGGCGCAAGGCCACCGACGCCGACCTCCGGGCCTTTCTGCGCGCGGAGGTCCTCGAGGGACGGCTCGACGGCAACGCGGCGGCCCTGATCAAGCCCTACCGCCCCGACAACCGCTGGAAGGACTTCACCTTCGCCTTCGCCTCCCGCGGCCTGATCTGGGTCCGTCCCGAGCTCGCCGCGACGCCCTGGCTGCTGCGGCAGATCCTGCTCCACGAGCTCACCCACATGAAGGCGAGCGCGCCGCGCGGCCCTCCGCGAGGGGCCCTGCGCGGCCTGCTCTCGGCCGTCGTCTCCGAGGTGCGCGCCCGCGCCGTCGAGTTCAAGGGACCCGGCGCGCTCAAGCAGATCAAGGTGTCCGGCCTGCAGCGGGCCCTGACCCAGACCCAGACCTCCCTGCGCCTCTCCCGCCCGTACGAAGTGCTCGTCCTCAACCCCGACTCGAGGGAGCTCGAGGACCCCAAGCTCTACGCCGGCCTCTCCGACGGAGCCGCGCGGGTCACGGCGCTCAACGACGATCAGCCGCAGAAGGCCCTCGCCGAGTCGTCGAACCGCTACCGCGCGATCGTGCTCGGCCGCGCGACCCAAGCTCTGCCGGAGCCGAAGTCCAAGGACGCGCTGCGCCTGCAGGAGGTGCTCAAGCAGCTCGACAGCCTCTACGTGCTGGCCACCCGCCTGGTGGTCCGCGGCGACTCGTTCAGCGGAACGAGCGAGGCCTCCGCCTGGACGGACCTCGTCGAGCGCGCCCAGCGCCTGCGCGAGAACGGCTCGAGCCGGGCGATGAAGGCCTTCGAGGGCGAGGTGCGCAAGCTCTGGCGCCAGATCGCCTCCCAGCGCCTCAAGGGCGTCGGCGTCTCGGGCCTGATGGACGGCCTTTACTCCGGCCTGCGCGACCGCGGCTTCGCCTTCCTGTCCTTCGGCCCGGACGACGCCGGGGTCGTGTCCTGGGAGAAGCTGCTGCGCTACTGGGAATCCGCCGACGGCGGCCAGTTCAAGGTCACCCGCGTGGACCTCGAGGACGGCGGCCACCTCCTGATCCTGCGCAAGGTCGAGGCCCGCGTCGGCCTCTGGCTGCGGCCGGTCCAAGGGGGGCGCATCGCGACCTCGGTCCCGAACGCCTCCTTCACCGAGGAAGGCCGGGCGACCGCGCGCAAGTCGCTCGAGGACGCCGGCTTCGGCCCGCAGCTCGAGCTGTTCGACAAGATGGAGGTCGCCGTGCGCCACGTGTTCGGCGCGGACGTCGGCCGCCAGGAGATCTACGTGACCGTGCCGCGCCGCAACGCGAGCGCGATCCGCAAGTTCGTGAGCGCGAACGCCGAGATCCTGGGCTCCCAGTCGGATTTCCAGCCGCATCTGATGGATTCCGCCGAGCTCCAGGGCGTCAAGCCGGTCTGGAAGCTCGGCATCACCGGCGCGGCCGGCTCGATCCTGTGGATCGACACCGGCGCGGACTCGACGCACACCGACTTCGGCGGGCGCCTCGACGTCGTCGACATGGTCGACGAGGGGACCGAGGACTGGATCGGCCACGGCACGCACGTCGCCGGCACCTCGATCTCCGGCAACGAGGGCTTCCTCGGCATGGCGAGGGGCGCCAAGGGCACGATGGCGAAGGTGTTCTCCCGCGACCAGCCCGGCGCCTCCGACGGCGAGATCATGGGCTCAGCCGCCATCGCCCAGAAGAAGGGCGTCGACGTGATCAGCCTGAGCCTCGGCAGCCGGGGCTCGTCGGCCGACAACCTCGCCGACTTCTTCTCCCAGCTCACGAAGCAGAAGAACGTGGCCGGCGAGTACCCGATCGTCACCGCGAGCGCCGGCAACTCCGGACCGTTCGACCGCACCCTGAGCCAGCCCGCCGCCGGCGTCGAGGTCATCGCGGTCGCCGCGGCCGCCAAGAGCAAGGACGACGGCATCCGGGAGATCTCCTTCTACAGCTCGGTCGGCCCCGACATCGACCGCCGCTACGCGATCAAGCGCTTCCGCTTCAAGCCGGACATCACCGCGATCGGCGGCGACGTGACGACCTCGCCCGGCTCGAGCAACGTCTACAAGGAAGGCGTCTATTCCGCGAAGTCGAAGGACTCGCCCCGCTCGGCCTCCGACCTCGAGGACGGCAAGCACACCGGCATGTCGGGAACCTCGATGTCGAACCCGTCGCTCGCCGGCATCGCCTTGCTCGTGAAGCTCGCGATGCGCTCGGCCGGGGCCATCACCCCTTTCGTCGCGGAGAACATGGCCTTCGCGGTGAAGGCCGTCCTCATGCGCACGGCCCGGGACATGGGCGTGCCGGTCTGGTTCCAGGGCGCGGGCTTCGTGGACGCGTGGGAGGCCGTTTCGCTCGTCGCGGCCTCCGGCACCCGCGCCCTCGGCACGGGCGCGCGGAACCTGTGGCGCCGCCTGACGGGCGCGGTCGAGGCTCCGGCCCCGAACGCGTGGGCCTGGCTCGAGCGCCTGAAGGCCGTGCAGGACGCGGAGGACCGCGCGTTCCGCGAGGCGGAGCTCGCGAAGAGCGAGGCCCAGACCCTGCAGGAGGGGGAGAACACGGACGAGCCCTCCGAGGAGCCCGTGGACCGTTCCGCCGCCGGCAACGCCGTACAGGCCGAGGTCGCCAAGCGCTTCGCCGTCGCCCGCGACGCCGAGGTCCCGGCCGTGCTCGCGGCGCTCAAGGACGAGGTCTGGCTGGTGCGCCTGCGGGCGGCCGCCGCGCTGATGAACTTGAAATCGCCCGCCTCCGCGGCCGCCCTCGCCGAGGCGGGGCTCAACGACCCGGACGCGCGGGTCCGCCAGATGGCCTTCCTGGCGCTCGCCGAGATCCCGACGCACTCGGTCGACGCGCTTCTGAGCCAGGCGGCGTCGAACGGCTCCTGGGACATCGGCGTCTACGCGGCCTACGCCCTGGCCCGCCGCGGCGACCGCTCGGCGATCGCCCGGGCCGTCCGGGAGCTCGGCAACGCGGACAAGCGCGCGCGGTTCTCGTCGGTGTGGCTGCTCGGCCAGATCGGCTCCTACGCGACCGCGGCCGAGGCCGAGGGTCTGTCCGCCCGCGTGCGCGACCGCGGCGAGCGCGGGAACATCCGCCACCTCGCCTCGGCGGCGCTCTCGAACCTGGCCGACGCCGCGCCCGAGGCCATCAGCGACCGGGTCGTGACGGACCTCCTCGACGCCGCGGGCGTGGAGAACCTCGCGCTGACCCGCACGATCGCCAAGGTCTTCCCCGTCGCCGTCCGCAGCAAGGCCTTCGTCGCGCGCCTGCGCTCCGAGCCCCTGAAGCCCATCGTCACCGATTTCGTCGTCAGGAACCGCGACGCCATCAACAAGCCCGGCGCGCTCAGCGAGCTCGTCCAGCTGCTGGCGCGCGCCGCGGGCGTGCCGCTCGACGCGCCGACCTCGCCGATGGACGGGTCGGGCTCGGGCGTCACCGGGGTGGACGAGGCGATGGGCCCGGTGGACCTGATCGCCCTGCCGCCGTCGGGCGAGGGCGCGGTCGACGTCGCGACGCTCACGCGCTTCGAGACGACGACGAAGGCGACTTTGCCGCGGTCCGGCGCGCTGTGGCTGTCGGTGCCCGAGCACAAGCTCTACGCTCTGACGATTGCCCTCGAGCACCGCGGCTGGACGGTGCGCCGCTCCCTTCCCTTCTATCCGCTCTCGAACTCCCCCGCCGAGCCGGGCGGGCTGACCCTCGACCTCGGCGACGGAGAGAAGGAGGCCTCGCTGCCCGCCGACGCCGACCTGTCGCTCGTGCGCGTCCGCGCCGCGGGGGGCGTCTCCGAGGTGCGCGTGATGGCCGCCCTCGAGCTCGTCGCCGAAGCCGCGAGGAAGGGCGGGCGGCCGGTCATGATCGCGCTGACCCTGGCCGCGCCGACGACGCGCCGCACCCCGCTCTCGGTCCTGATCGACCGCCTCGTGGCGTCCGGGATCGGCGTCGTGGTCGGCGCCGGCAACGCGGGCCCGACCAAGGGCACCGTGGCGGCCCCCGGGGACTCGGGCCTGGCCGTGGTCGTCGCGGCGGCGAGCGCCGACGGCCTGCAGTTCTACTCCTCGCGCGGCACGCCCGAAGCGCCGCGCGTCACCTGGACGGACCTCGTCGACGACCTGCGGCCGGGCGAAGCCCTCGCCGCGGCGGCCGTCGCCGCGGCCGACGCGGTGCTGGGCACGCCCGCGCCGGCCCCGGCGAAGACCGTCGGCACCGCCGCCGCGGCGGAGCGCACCGCGGCGAAGCTGGCCGGGCTCGCGCGCGTGCTCGCCGAGGGCATGACGGCGTCCGGCCGCGCGCTGCCCGACGGCTGGTTCCTCTATCTGACGGCGCTGGTCAAGCGCACGGTGACGCCGCTGCCGTCCTACGGCGAGCACGAGGTCGGCGCGGGCCTGTTCGACTCCGAGGACCGGGCGCTCGACGCCCTGCGCGCGCGCCTGCACGACCCCGAGGCGATCGTCCGCGAGGCCAAGGCCTTGGCCGACCAGGCCCGCAGCCGCACGGCCTTCGCTCCGGCGGCCGGCTCCTTGACCGCCGGCCTCGCCAGCCGCGCCGCGCGCGCCGTCCTGAGCGGCCTCCTCGCGTTCGCGCCCGTCCCGCCGTCCCTGAAGGGGGAGACGCCGCCGGCCGCCGACGCCTCCCGCTGGTGGAAGGACGCCTCGGCGACGCGGACCTCCGAGACCGTTCCGCTCTATGCGCTCCGTTCGCAAAAAAAGACCGACCCGGGCGTAGGCAAGTACTCCGACCTGGGGCGCTATTACCGGGACGAGCTCAAGGGCCAGGGCGTCGACGCCGTCCTGCTGCTGCCGCACTTCGCGACGCTCGACGAGAGCCCCTACGCCCCGGTCAGCCTCTACGCCCTGAACGAGGACCAGATCGACTGGTCCCAGGTCGACGAGGTGCGCGCCGACCCGGCCTTGGCGGAGCGCGTCGTCGCCCCTTCGCAGAGCGTGGACTACCCCGCCTTGCGCGCGCGGGAGAGCGCCGTCGCCCGCGAGGCCTACTCCCGCTTCGTGAAGGCCGGTGGCGCGGACCGCGCCCGCGATTTCGCCGAGTTCGCCGCGAAGAACGCCGGCTGGCTCGACGAGTACGCCGAGTTCATGACCCTGTCCGCCCTGATCGGCAAGCCCGTGCTCGACTGGACCGCCGCGGACGAGCGCGCGGCGCGCGCCGCCGTCGAGTTCCCCGTGCTCGTCGCGGTGCGCCGCTGGTCCCAGTGGCTGGCGCGCGCGCAGCTGAAGGCCGCGGTCGGCGAGGTCCACGCCGCCGGCGGCAAGGTCCTCTTCGACATCCCGATGTTCCGCGCGAAGAACTCCGTGGACGCCTGGAAGCGGCCCGGCCTGTTCGCCGACCTGCGCACGCGCAACCCCGGCATCATCAACGCCTGGATCCACGAGGACTGGAAGGACCTGGCGCTGTGGCGCTGGTCGGAGCTGAGGAAGGACGGCTACGCGGCGGCCCTGGACCCTTACCGGCACTGGCTCGACTTCGGCTTCGACGGCGCGCGCGCGGACGCCCTGCACTTCGCCTACAAGTTCGGCAACGGCCAGCTCGCCAGCGGCGACGAGCCCGGCGACGAGTTCGTCGCGGCGGTGAGCAGGGTCCTCAGCGACCGCGGCGCCTTCCCGCTCGCGGAGGCGTTCGAGGGCAAGGACGCGGACGCCCGGCGGCTCGGCTTCCTCACGGTCGGGGGGGACTGGAAGAAGGTCAGCTCCCACGACGACCCGCGCAGCCCCGATTTCCTCGTGCGCTACTTCGCGGCCCGCCGCGAGGGCTCCTCCGGGGCGAACGCCAAGTTCGTCGCCTACACCCTCGGCGACGAGTGGCGCGACCCGTTCGCCGTGAAGGAGATGCGCCGCGGGGTCTCCACGTGGCGCTACCGGATCCCTCTGCCCGAGGACGCCGACTACTCCAACCGCGTCCGCGCCGACTCCCGTCCGCAGCTTCGCATGCTGACGGCGAGCCGCGACGGCGACGTGTGGAAGGCGCCGGGCGCGGCGCGCGCGGCGTTCACGGCCGCCGCCGACGCGTTCGTCAAGCGCGACGGGGATTCCGTCCAGATCTGGGCCGCGAGCATGGACTGGTTCCTCGAGGAGTGGGGCCGCGACACCTTCATCTCCCTGCCGGGCCTGCTGCTGACGACGGGGCGCTTCGCGGACGCGCGCTCCGTCCTGCGCCGCTTCGCCGCCTTCGAGAAGGGCGGATTGATCCCGAACAAGACCGACGGGAAGAACGCGGAGTACAACACCGCCGACGCGCCGATGTGGTACGTCCAGGCGATCAAGTCGTACGCGGAGGCCTCGGGCGACTGGGCCTTCGTCGACGAGATGGCTCCCGTCGTCCGCCGGATCATGGCCGGCTACGAGAAGGGCGCCTCCTACGAGCGCTACGGCCGCAAGAACCGGATCTACATGGACTCCGACGGCCTCGTCGTCACGCCCGCCCAGGCCACCTGGATGGACGCCGATCCCGAGGGGCGCGACAAGCCGGTCACCCCGCGCAACGGCAAGACCGTCGAGATCAACGCTCTCTGGTACGCGAACCTGCGCTTCCTGGCGGCGCTCGAGGCGCGCGCCGGCGACACGAAGGCCGCGGCGGCGCGCAACGCGCTGGCCGACAAGGTGAAGGCGTCGTTCAACGAGAAGTTCTGGTTCGAGACGGAGGACAACCGCCGCGCCTGGGGCGGGACCGGAGGCGCCCTGCGGGACGTCGTCGAGGGGGATCCGCACGGCGAGGCGATCCGTCCCAACATGCTGTTCGCGGTCAGCCGCGGCGGCGACCTCCTGAGCCCCGAGCGCCGCCGCGCCGTCGTGCTGGCGGCGACGCGGGACCTGCTGACCCGGAAGGGGCCGCGCACGCTGTCGGACCGCGACAGCGGCTACCGCGCGCGCTACGACACCTCGAAGCCGCCGCTCGAGAAGGACCTGGCCTACCACCAGGGCACGGTCTGGCCCTGGCTGATGGGCGCCTTCGCCGAGGCGCTGGCCCAGGTCCGGCGCGACATGGGCTGGGACGAGGCGAGGACGGGCGACGAGACCCGCGCGCTGATCACCCCGCTCGTCGAGGCCCTCGCGGGCGTGCCCGAGGGCTCGCTGCCCGAGGTCTACGACGGCGGCGACAACGACCCCGCGCTGAAGGACTTCTCCCTCGACGATCCCGCGGGCCTGGCGCCGGTGTTCAGGCGCGCGGGCCCCGAGCAGAAGCCGGGCGGCACGCGCTCCCAGGCCTGGAGCGTCGCCGAGATCCTGCGCCTCCTCGCCCGTTGAGCGCGATCAACTTCGAGATCCTCGCGTACGACGAAACGCCCCTCGGGCCCCTGTGCCTGCGCCGGCGGGAGCTCCTCGCCGAGCCGGGGACCATCGTGACCGAGGTCTCGCTCAACCATGAGTTCCTGATGAGCAGCTACAACACGGCCTCCGAAAGGGCGCTGGCGTCCGTCGCCCTGGGCATGAGGCCGGGAGAGGAGCTGGACGTGCTCGTCGGCGGCCTCGGGCTGGGCTACACGGCGCGCGAGGCCCTCGCCTCCCCGCGGGTCGGCGCGGTCGAGGTCGTCGAGTTCCTGCCGCAGGTGATCGGCTGGCTCGAGGCGGGCCTGATCCCTCTCGCGGCCGAGCTCAAGGCCGATCCGCGCCTGCGGGTCGTCCGGGACGACGTGTACCGCCTCCTCGCGCGGTCCCCGGAGCGCCTGCACGACCTCGTCCTGATCGACGTCGACCACTCTCCCGACGACCGCCTGACCGCGGCCAACGGCCTTTTCTACACGCGGGAGGGGCTCGAGGCGGCGAAGGCGCATCTCAAGCCCGGCGGCGTGCTCGGCGTCTGGTCCTACGCCGAGAGCTCCCCGTTCGCCGAGGCCCTGCGCGGGACCTTCCGCGAGGTCCGCGTCGAACGCGTCGAGTTCAAGAACCGCTTCATCGGCGAGGTCCAGACCGACTGGCTGTTCTTCGCGAGGCCCTAGGCGCGAGGCCCTTCACGGGCAGGGGCGGTTGAGCAGGAGCCAGTACAGCCCCAGCTCCTTGACGGCGGCCGCGAAGGCCGCGAAATCGACCGGCTTGCAGACGTAGCTGTTCGCGCCGAGGTGATAGCTCTTGATCCGGTCGTTCTCCTCGTCCGAGGAACTCAGCACGACCACGGGCAGGTGAGCCGTGCGCTCGTCCCCGCGGATCCGCCTCAGGACCTCGAGGCCGTCGATCTTCGGCAGGTGCAGGTCGAGGAGGACGACCATCGGCCGCACGGGCGCCCCGGAGGGACCGGAGGCGTGGAGCAGTTCGAGCGCCGCCTGTCCGTCGCGGGCGACGACGACGTCGTTGGCGACGCCGCTCTTGCGCAGCGACATCAGCATGAGCTTCTCGTCGTCGGTGTTGTCCTCGACCATGAGGATGACCTTCTTCTCGATCATGACTTTCGCTCCCACAGGGTGAAATAGAAGGCGGCGCCGCGCTCCACCGCGCTCTCCGCCCAGACGCGCCCCCCGTGGCGCGAGATCACGCGCTGGACGGTGGCCAGGCCGATGCCGGTGCCCTCGAACTCGTTCGCCGCGTGCAGGCGCGTGAAGGGCTCGAACAGCCGCTTGGACAGCGACATGTCGAACCCGGCGCCGTCGTCCCGCACGAAATAGACGGTGCTCCCGCCCCGGTTCTCCGCGCCGAACTCGATGCGCGCGGTCGGATGCTTGCCTGTGTACTTCCAGGCGTTGCCCAGGAGGTTGACGAGGGTCACGCGCAGCAGGTTCGCGTCGCCCCACGCCCGGACGTTGGGGGCGACCACGAAGTCGACCTGGCGGCCGGGCTCGGATCGTCTCAGCTCGTCGCCGATCGCCGCGGCCAGCGCGCTGAGATCCACGCTCTCGGGCCGAAGGACGGTCCGCGTGATGCGGGAGAGGTTGAGCAGGTCGTCGATCAGGTGCCCCATGCGCTTGCTGCCCTGGCGGACCCGGGTGAGATAGTCCTTCCCGGCCTCGTCGAGCCTGCCGGAGTATTCCGAGAGGAGGAGCTGGCTGAAGCCGTCCACCGCGCGCAGCGGCGCGCGCAGGTCGTGGGCCACCGAGTAGCTGAAGGTCTCGAGCTCGCGGTTCGAGGCCTCGGCGGCGAGCTTGGCCGCGAGCAGGGCCTCCTCGCTGCGCTTGCGCGCCGTGATGTCCTTGGCCACGCCGATGAAGCCGCGCAGGCGCCCGTCGCGGCCGCGGAACACCGTCGAGGAGTAGAGGGCCGGCATGCGCCCTCCGTTCTTGACGCGCAGCACGACCTCGGCGTCGCGGACGACCTCCTCCTTCGGCGGCGACTCGAAGATCGCGTCGAGCGGCCGTCCGACGACCTCGGAGCCGTCGAGGGCCTCCGCGGCCGCGCGATTGACGGTCTGTATGCGCCCCTCGGGGTCGGTGACCACGAGCATGTCGTCCATGTTCTCCAATATGCCCTCGACGTATTCCTTGGACACGGTCGTCCGCGCCAGCTCGCCGCTCATGGCGTTGAAGCTCTCCGCGAGCTCGCCCAGCTCGTCGCGCGAGAGCACGGGCACCTTGACGTCGAACTGGCCCCGGCCGATGCGCGCGATGCCCGCCATCAGCCCGTGGATCGGCGCCAGCATGCCTCGGGCGAGCAGGACGAAGAGGCCGCAGACGATCGCGCCGATCAGGACGACGATCAGCGAGATGTCGCGGAGGATGCGCGTCTCGGTCTCCTCGGGCGCGCGCAGCGGCACGGCGAGCTTGAGCGTCCCCAAGCGGCTTTTCAAGCCCGTCCGCAGCGGGCCGGACAGAAGGAACTCCTCGTCCGCGGCGGGGGGCCAGACCGGGACGGTGATGAGGAGCACGGGCTCCCCTCGCACGATGCCCTTCTTCAGCCGCGGCTCCCCCGCGGAGAGGCCCGCCCTCGTGAATTCGTCGACTTCGACCCGGCCCCTCTCGGTGACCGTCGTGTGCGCGAGGACCTTGCCGTCCGGATCGAGCGCCGCCGCGTACAGGGCGCCTTCCTCCCGTTGGAGCTTCTGAAGGACCGGCAGCAGGTCGGTCTCGCGGCCGGAGGCGAGGGCCGCGGCCAGGTCGTGCATCGAGGCGATCGCGAGCACGACCGAGCTCTTCTCGATCCCTCCGATGATGATCGAATGGACCGAGCCTTGGATCAGCACGAGCACGAGGACCGAGGCGAGGAGTCCCGCCCCCAGGATGAGCGCGAGGAACTTGGCCTGGAGCTTCATCGCAGAGCCTCGACGTCCTTGCCGAGCCCGTTCTGCGGGAGGGCGAGGCCCGAGTTCTTCGCCGACTCGAGGTTGACCGTGATCGAGGTCCGCGTCGGGTAGACGACCTCGGGGAGCTCCTCGCCGGCCAGCGCGCGCCGGGCCAGGTCCGCGGCGAGCCGCCCCTCCTCCTCGGCGCCGACGGACACCGCCGCGGCCGCCCCGGCGACGGCGAGGCCCCGGGTCGGGGCGTAGAAGGGGACGCGGTTGTCCCAGGAGAACTGCTTGATCGTCTGGAAGTTCTCGGGGGTGGCCAGGCTCGGGTCGGGAGCGAGCCAGATCGCGTCGGCCTTGGCCGCGAGCAGGGCCCGGAGCGCGGAAGGGACGCCGTTCGGGCCGGCCGCCCGCGGCGAGACGATCTCCACCCCGATGGCGGCGCCCGCCCGCCGGAGGTCCGGGATATAGCCCGCCGTGTCCCTCCCGTCGGACAGGACCGCCAGGCGCTTGAGGCCGGGCTGGAGCCGGCGCAGCTCCGAGAGGAGCCTTCCCGGCGCCGGCTTCATCGACACGAAGACGAACGGGCCCCGGTGACGCAGGCGCGCGCCGAGCCCGGGCGCCATGCACGCGATCAAGAGCGCGTCGGCCGGGTAGGGCTGGACGGCCGCCTCTCCCCCGAAGGCGACGACGACGCGCGCTCCGGCGGCGGGCGGACGCGCCGGAAGGCGGACGCGCGGGACCTCGCGCCCGAACGCCTTCAGGAAGCCGTCGAACGCCGCCTGGTAGGGGCCCGGCGCGGAGCTGAGGACGGCGATGACCTCCTGCGCCGGGGCCGGAGACGCGGCCGCGAGCGCCGCGATCAGCAGCAAGGCGGACGGCGCGGCGGCGCGGTCGGAGCTCATAGGCGATGCCCGATTCTAACCGAACCCGCCGCCCTCTCCCATGGACGCGGTGTCGCCGTCTCATGACGGCGGCATGAGTCGGCGCCGTGACATTTAATTCACCCGGTCGTTATGGTCCGCGCCCCGGCGATGGCGTATCGTACGGCGATGAAAGCCTCAGCAGGGGCCGCGCTCGCCGTCCTGTCGGCGGTTCTCGCCGCGCCCCGCGCCGTCGCCCAGGGACGCGCGGAAAACGGCGGCGCGGATTACGATTTCTTCAGGTTCATGCAGACCGAGGCGGCCGTCGCGTCGACCCGGCCCGAGCCCCTGCTCAAGACGGTCTCCACCGTCTCGGTCATCGACCGCGCGATGATCGAGGCGTACGGCTTCCTGACCGTGTCCGAGGCGGTCTCGGTCGTGGCCGGCCTCTACATGACGCGCACGACGTTCATGAACACCGTCCCGGTCGGGCGGGGGGTCCTGCCCTCGCACTACGCCAACAAGGTCCTCGTCATGATCGACGGCGTCGCGTCATGGCTGTCGACCACGGGCGAGGGGTTCCTCGACCGCGTCCACATCAACGACGTCGAGCGCATCGAGGTCCTGAAGGGACCCTCGTCCGTGCTGTACGGGAGCAACGCCTTCTCGGGCGCGATCAACATCGTGCTCCGGCGGCCCCGGGCCTCCGGGGTGGGCGGCCGCCTCCACGGCGAGTTCGGGGTCCCCTCCGCCTATCAGGCGGGCGGGAACTATCAGTCCCGGGACGCCGTCCGTTCGTTCTTCGTCGCCGCCAACGCCTCCTCCGAACGCGGCCGGCGGATGTCGTTCACCGACGAGTCCGGCGTCTCCCGGGACGTCAACGACCTGCGCTACCCGAGGGGCGGGAACTTCACGCTCTCGTCCGCCTACCGCGGGCACTCCGTCCTGTTCAACGGCTACCAGGACGAGTACCTCGACCTCGAGGGCGCCGTCCCCCAGTTCGCTCAGGGAGCCGGCAGGATCCAAAAGAGGAGCGGCTACCTCGCCAATTATTCCCTCGACGCGCCGCTGACCGACGCGCTGGACCTCGGCTGGTCGGCGACCTACGACTGGAACGAGCGCGATTTCCCCCGGACGCAGGACGAGACCGAGGCCACCCGGACCTCGGGCTACCGGGTCCACAACCTGGTCAAGATCGACGCGCGGCCGTCGCCGGAGGTCGAACTCGAGGGCGGGGCGGATTACGACTACCGCTGGGTGGACTTCTACGAGACCTACGACCCGCGCAGCGGCGCCGTGATCAGCGGCACGGGCCTGCGCGGCCGCCAGGTCTTCGAGTACTCCGCCTTCGCCCAGGCGGGCCTGGACAAGGACAGCTGGAAGGCCGCGATCGGCAGCCGCCTGACCCGGAACCAGTTCTTCGGGACGAACATCGCCTCACGGGGCACTTTGATCCGCCTTTTCGACGAGGACAACAGCGTGAAGCTGATCGCGGGCCAATCCTACCGCAGCCCGTCGATCTTCGAGCTGTTCTTCCTCAACCCGACGCGCTCCGTGGCCGGCAACGCGCGCCTGCAGCCGGAACGCTCGGACAGCGCGGAGGTCGCGTACCTCACCCAGCGCGGAGACGCGTCCCTGCAGGCCGTCGCCTACATCGCCCAGTACAAGAACAAGATCGACCGGCGCACGCAGGACGTGCTCTTCGACGACGGCGTGATCGTCCCCGGGGTCCGGAAGTACGAGAACGGGGGGAAGTTCAACGCGGTCGGCTGGGAGCTCGAGGCCCGCTACCGGCGGCCCGAGGACCTCGACGCGTTCGCGGCGGTCACGTACGTCCGCAGCCGCGACGGCTGGGAGACGAACTTCCGCTTCGTGCCGAAGCTCGCCTTCGCCGCCGGCGCGGCGAAGACCTGGGGGCCGCTGACCCTGTCAGGCGTGCTGCGCTACCGCGGCGCGACGGCCGGCCGTCTGGCGGCCGTTCCCCGCCAGGCCTCCGGCGACCTGAGCGTCGCCTACGCGCGGCCCTCCTCGCGGATCCGCCACGTCCTCTCGGTCAAGAACGTCGCCAACCGCCTGACGCGCTTCCCGGAATACGTGCGCCAGACCGGGCCGTTCCTCAACGAGCTGCCCTCCAACGACTACCGCAGCATCGTCTACAGCGCGCAGGTGCGCTTCTAGCGGTCAGAAGCCGGCGAAGACGGCGGCCGCGTTCGGCGTGTTCGGCGGCGGCGCCTGGCCCGGGTCGCGGTTGAGGTCCGGGAACGGGTAGCGGAACGGGTACGGATGCGGGAAGCGCATCGGATAAGGCAGGTCCCAGGAGGGATGGATGTCCTCGCGCGTGACCGCCTTGAACGCGCCGTTCGCCGAGCAGCGGACGGCCGGATTGTCGGTCACGCCGTTCGAGGCCTTCAGGCAGGCGATCGGCGAGGCGTCCGTCGCGCCCGAGCACAGCAGCGCGGGGAAGTTCGTGATCCGGCTCGCGGCCTTCCAGCAGTCCACCGGCGCGTTCGACCCGGCGCCCGAGCACAGCAGGGCGGGGTAATCGGTGTGCTTCTTGGCCTCGGGGAAGCAGGCGGCGGAAGCGTCCGTCGCCGCGCCGGCGCAGAGAAGGGGCGGATAGCTCGTCAGGGGCTTGGCCGCCGCGTAGCAGTCGATGGGTCCGGCGGCCTTCGCGGCCGGCGACAGCAGGGCAAGGACGACGATGACCGTTATCATCTCTCCTCCTCGCGTCTGAACCGACGAGCCGAGTATGCAGATTTCGGCGCGGAGCTCACGCCCGGAAAACGCCGATTCATGCGACTATTTTTTGACGCGAATGATAGGATACCGCATGCGTCCGTTCCTGGCCGTTCTGTTCCTCGCGTCCGCGGCGTCCGCGGCGGGTCCGTCCGCCCTGTTCGACGCGCACGGCTGCCGCGCCTGCCACAAGATCGGCGCCCGCGGCGGCAACACGGGCCCGGACCTGACGATGGTCGGCCATCGCCGGCCGCGGGCCTGGATCGAGAGGTGGCTCGCGAGCCCGCGCGCGTACAAGCACGACACCGAGATGCCGGAGCAGGGCCTGAGCGCGTCCGACCGCGCCGCCCTGGCCGATTTCCTGTCGGCGCAGAAGGGCCAGGCGTGGGGCGGTTCCCGTCCGTGGCTTCCCGCCGGGGACGGCCGCGGGATCTACGTCCGCGCCGGCTGCGTCGCCTGCCACGGCCCCGCGGGCCGCGGCGGCCACCCGAACCCGGGCGCGCACGGGGGCGTCATCCCGGCGCTCGCGCCGCTGATGGGCACCTATAAAAAGGACGAGCTGATCTCGAGGATCAGGCGCGGCGCGGTCCCCGAGACCCACGGCGGGCCGCCCGCGGACGTGAGCATGCAAGGCTGGGACGGCGTCCTCTCCGACGCGGAGCTCGGGGCGCTGGCGGACTATCTGCTGACTTTGGCCAAGACCGATCCCAAGGACGACTTCTGACCCGTGAGCGACCTCCAAGAGTGGCTGAGCCTGATCCTGCGCTGGACCCACGCGATCACCGGGATCATGTGGATCGGCCAGACCTACCTGTTCAACTGGATGGAGAAGGCCTTCGACCCGCCCCCCAAGGCCGCGGACAAGCCGAACATCTCGGGCGAGCTATGGATGGTGCACGGCGGCGGCTTCTATCTCGTCGAGAAGCAGAAATGGCCGGAGGACATGCCCCGCGTCCTCCACTGGTTCAAGTGGGAGGCGATGCTGACCTGGCTGTCCGGCTTCCTCCTGCTGTCCCTGACCTACTGGGCGGGCGCGTCCTTGCTCGATTACGGGTCGGAGCTGCCGCGGTGGAAGGGGATCCTCGTCTCGGCCGGGGCTCTGGCGGGGGCCGTCGGCGTGTACCGTCTGATCTGGAAGACGCCGTTCGGCCGCTCCGAGGCCGCCGGCGGGATCGTCTGGTACCTGTTCCTCGTCGCCTCCTGCGCCGCGCTCCTGAACGTCCTCAGCGACCGCGCGGCCTATCTCCACGTCGGCGCCATGATGGGCACGGTCATGATGACCAACGTCTGGATGACCATCATCCCTAACCAGCGGAAGATCATGGCCATCTCCGAGGCGAACGGCGAGCCCCGTCCGGAGCTGTCGCTCGAGGCCAAGCGCTGCTCGAAGCACAACACCCTGATGTCGATGCCGCTGCTCTTCCTCATGCTGAGCAACCACTACCCGTCCATCACCTTCGGCGGCTCCCATCCCGTGCTCCTGCTCGCCGTCCTCCTCCCGCTCGGCGCTTGGGCGGCTCACCTGATCCGGGAGCACGCGTGACCGAAGCCGCGGCGCTGCGCTGCCCCTCGTGCGGAGCTCCGGTCGCCGCGGAGGCTCCGGAGTGCGGGCATTGCCGCGCCGCGCTCCACCCGGTCCGCTGCCCGTGGTGCTTCGACTGGACGTTCGCGGAGGCACGCGATTGCGCGCGCTGCGGGTCCCGCGCCGAGGCGCCGGACCTCAAGGCGTCCTGCCCGTCCTGCCGGGAGCCGCTGTCCTCCCGCTCGCTGGGAAGCGCGCGGCTGTCCGGCTGCGCCCGCTGCGGAGGCGTGTGGGCCGATCCCGCTTCGTTCCGCGCGATCTGCGAGGAGCGGGAGGCCCAGGCCGCTTACCTCGGCGAGGGCTCGGTCCTGAAGGCACCGGCCGCGTCCGACCCCCTGGCGTCGCCCATCGTCTACCGCCCCTGTCCGGTCTGCGCCGAGCTGATGAACCGCTTCAACTTCGCCGGCTGCTCGGGCGTGATCCTCGACGCCTGCAAGCCCCACGGGATCTGGTTCGACGTCGACGAGCTGCGCCGCATCGCCGCCTTCATCCGCGGCGGCGGCCTGGACGTGGCGCGCGGCAAGGAGAAGCGCCGGCTCGAGCTCGAGCGCCGGCGCCTGGAGCGGGGGGCGGACGACTCCGAACGGGCCTTGCGGGGCTTCCGGGAGATGACGCCCCTGTCGATCGGCGCTTCCCGCGGCCTGCTGCGCTTCCTCCTGGAGCCGTAGGCTCCTCGGGGGCCTTGCGGAACGGGGGCGCACCCCCTATCCTTTGACGGTAAGAGGAGAATCCCGCCCATGACCTTCGTCCGACCCGTCCTCGCCGCCCTCATCCTTTTCTCGTCCGCTCCGCTGCCGGCCCAGCCGCTCGAGCCGCCGAAGACCGCGAAGCCCGACAAGCTCCTCGCGGCGGCCGCGCCGGCCGCCCCGGCCGAGGCGCCGTCGGGGCCCGCGGCGACGGTGGTGACCGTGTCCAACGGTGGCGGCTCCGGCTCGATCCTGCCCGCCCTCCCGGGCGCGCCGACCGAGGAGCGCATCCGGCTCGACAAGATCACGACCGTCAACACGATCAAGCAGCAGGAGTTCACGCAGCGGATGCGCGCGCTCACCGAGGAGCGCGACGAGGCCGTGCTCCGGAACACCCTGCTCGCCGAGAAGCTGCGCGCCGAGTTCGCCCCGGTCGAGCACGAGCAGAAGACGCTCCAGCTCAAGGGCCAGATCGAGGAGGAGAAGTTCATGCGCGCCGCGGCGGAGCTGCGCCACCAGCGCGACAGGGCGCGCCTCGAGAACGAGCTCGCGCGCGAGAAGCTCAACGCCGAGACGATCAAGGCGGACGCGGAGAAGCTGCGCCGGGACCTCGTCGTCCAGGAGCTCGACTTCCAGGCGCGCAAGCTCCGCCAGGAGGCCGACCTCGCCGACAACAAGACCGTCGCCATCAAGGCGGACCTCGAGCTGCGCGCGAAGAAGGAGGCCTGGAGGAAGGAGGCCAACCGGGAGCCCGACTACGAGAAGGAGCCGTTCAAGAACGGCGTCCTGACCGTCAGCGACCGCCGCATCACCGTCGAGGGGCCGATCGTCTACGGCACCGCCGATTACGTGACCGAGCGCATCCACTACTTCAACAACAAGTCCGAGGAGTTCCCGATCTTCCTCGTGATCGACCGCAGCCCCGGCGGCTCGGTGATGGAGGGCTACCGCATCCTCAAGGCGATGCAGGCCAGCAAGGCGCCCGTCCACGTCGTGGTGAAATCGTTCGCGGCCAGCATGGCGGCCACCATCGCCACGCTCGCCCCGCATTCGTACGCCTACCCCAACGCCGTCATCCTGCACCATCAGATGTGGGGGGTCTCGTTCGGCAATCCGACCCAGCAGAAGCAGCAGCTCGACATCATGAAGGAGTGGGACCGGCGCCTGCGCGAGCCGATTGCGCGCAAGATGGGCACGAGCATGGACAAGTTCACGGCGGAGATGTACAAGCAGAACGTGGACGGCGACTGGGAGGAGTTCGCGGACGCCGCGGTCAGGCTGAAGTGGATCGACCATGTCGTGCACGAGATCCGCGAGACCGGCATCGTGAAGGAGCCGGAGACCAAGCTCGAGGACAAGCCCAGGCTCCCCTTCGGCCTGGCCGAGGAGTCCGACGCGAAAGGCGACCGGTTCGTGCGGCTGCCGCGGCTGCAGCACTCGGACGCCTACTTCATGTTCAACCGCGACGGCTACTACCGCTGATGGACATCAAGTCCATCCTCGCGCCTGGGGAGGACTCCCTCCCGACGCTCGAGCAGAACCTCTCGACCGGGACGGTCGCCGGGCCTTCGCTGCCGACCATCACCGCCGACCCGATGACGTACGCCAAGCTCGGGGGCAGCACCGTGATGGGGCTGGCCGGGATGTTCTACCTGGGGTACGGCCGCAGGCACAACGACGCCCGCAAGATGGTCATCGGCGCGGCGCTGACGATCGGCAGCATCCTGTTCTTCTAGCGGTCCGCGACGGCGGGCAGGGAGATGCTGAACGCCGAGCCGCGCGCGAGGCGGCTGCGCGCCGAGACGCGCCCGCCGTAGGCCCCGACGAGCTTCTTGACCAGGTGCAGGCCGAGCCCCGGGCTGCCCGACTTGGCGCCCTTCGCGACGCGGTAGAAGCGGTCGAAGACGCGCGGCAGCTCCACGCTCGGGATGCCGATGCCGCTGTCCTCGACGACGATGCGCGCCTCCTTCCCGGCGCCCCTCGCCTTGACGCGCACCCACCCTCCCGGCGGCGTGAACTTGATCGCGTTGTCGAGGAGGTGCTCGAGCGCCTGCCCCAGATGCGACGGCTCCATCCTCACCTTCAGGCCGCGCGGCACCGAGACGTCGACGCTCAGCCCTTTCCTCCGGGCGCGGGACATCGCCCGGCGGGCCCGGTCGCGCGCGACGCGGCCCACCTCGACGGCGACGGGCCGGACCGGCGTGGAGCCCTCGAGCGCCGACAGGGTGAGGAGGTCCCCGACCATCGCGTCGAGACGGTCGGCGTTGGCCTCGATGATGTTCAGGAACTTCGCGCGGTCCTTGGGGCTGCGCCAGGCGCCCTCCCGGAGGGTCTGGGCGAAGCCCTTGATGGCCGCGACGGGGGTGCGGAACTCGTGCGAGACGTTCGCGACGAACTCTCGCTCGGCCCTCTCCTTGGCGACCGCGAGGTCCTCGGCGCGCTTGCGCTTGGTCACGTCCACGGCGATGATGACGACGCCGACGGTCTCGCCCCGCTCGCCGCGGTAGGGCAGGATGTCGCGCTGGACCCAGCGCTTGGCCCCGCCGCGCAGCGTGAGCTCCTCGAGCACGCCCACGGCGGCCTTGCCGGAGGAGATGACGGCGAGGTCGTTCGCGTGGTACTGGCGGGCGAGGGCCGGGGGGAACAGCTCGTCGACCCTGCGGCCCTGGACCTCCTTGACGCTCTTCCCGAGCCAGCGCGCGGCGGCGCGGTTGCAGCGCAGGATGCGGTTGTCGGCGTCCTTGTACCAGATCATGGCGCGGACGGTGTCGAGGATCACCGCCTGCTCGGCCTCCTGCCGGCGCAGGGCGGCCTCGGCCCGGCGTCGCTCGGAGAGCTCGGCCTCCACCGCCTGGTGGAGCTGGGCCTTCTCGATCGCCGCTCCGACGCGCGTCGCGAGCTGCTCGGCGATCACGAGGTCGGTCCGGCACAGCGGCCGCCAGCCCGAGTCGGCGCCGAGCGTCATCACGCCGAGCGTCTTGCCGTGGGAGCGGAGCGGGACGCACATGTACGAGGCGACGTCCAGCTCCTCCAGGAGGCGCATGTGCTCCGGAGAGACGGCGAGGCGCGCGTTGAAATCGGGCGCCGTCCGGGAGACGAACTCGGACCTCCCGGAGGCCAGGACGCGGTGCACGGGGTTGCGGCGGTCGCCCGGGGGCATGCGGACGCCGGCGAGCTCCTGGAGCAGATGGACGCGGTCCGGCGAATCGTGCCAGACCTGGGGCGCCGCGAGGCCCCCGACCGAGCGCAAGGTGATCGAGCACCACTGCCCCAGGCGCGGGACGGCCGCCGAGCACAGGCCGTGCAGGGCGCCGCCGAGGTCGACGGAATCCGTGATCGCCTGCACCGCGGTGACCAGGAACTCCAGGCGTTCCCGGGATTCCCCCGCTTCGCGGGCGAGGACCCGGTCGTGGTTGGCCGTGTAGGCGCAGCCGCGGGCCTCGTCGGAGGAGAAGGGGAAGCAGGGAGGCAGCGAGGGAGGGGGCATCGGCGTCGGTCCGCGACCACTATGATATCAGCGGCCGCCGCGACCGCGGGGTCAAGTTAATTTGACCGACTTGTGACGGCCTAATCCCCGAGGTAGGTGAGCAGGCGCTTGCGCCAGCCGGGGAGCCAGCGCGCCTCGTCGCGGGCGGGCGGGCTGTTGGCCACGCGGCGGGTCAGCGCGGCGTCGGCGGACTTCGCGAAGGACTCGACCGAGGCCTGTCCGGCGGGCGCGTCCGTCATCCCCTCGAGGACCTGGAGCAGGCCCCAGCCCTCGCCGTTGTAGCGCTCGGCGGGGTTGATCCCCTCGCCCTTGAAGTTCACGTAGTCCATCAGCGCGTAAACGCCGTTGGGGACGGAGGCGACGCGGTCGAAGCGGGTCTGCAGCGCGGGGCGCTCGGAGGCCGGGGCGGCCGCGAGGATCTTGGGCAAAGCGGCCTCGAGGCGGTCGGCGGCGTAGCGGGCCTGGAGCCCGACGGTGGAGGCCAGGAGGTCGCGCAGCTCGGTCATGCGCGGGCCGCGGAAATCGGCGAAGAAGGCGTCGCGGTCGGGCCAGGGGCAGGGCGGCCTTCCCTGCAGCCAGGCGGGCAGGGCCTTCCCTCCGGCGGCCAGGGCGTCGAGGAGGCCGGGGAAGCTCTCGGTGAAGGGTCCGCGCGCGCCGGCCTTGTACCAGATGAAGTGGCCGATGCCGAGCGAGGCGAAGTCCTCGCCCTTGTTCCAGTGCGTGAGGCCGTCGATCGAGCCGCGGCTCTCGTTGTTCCAGATCTTCCGGCCCACGGCCTCGGCCTCGGCGTCGCTGAGGCGGATTCCGGCGTGGACGCAGGACGACGCGGCGAGCAGGGCGGCGCAGAGGAGGGCTCTCTTCATGAGCCTCATTCTAGCACGGCGGGCGGCGTCAGGGCCGGGTCTTGCCGTGGCGCAGCGAGCGATGGCGGAGACGGTTGACCTTGCGGGAGAAGAAGACGGGCTCGTGCATCGGCGCGCCCCGCCCCTTGGGCGTCGCGTTGACGGCCGCGCCGGAGCGGCCGAGCCTCGGCGGCTCGGTCCAGTGCAGCTCGGGCGTCCCGAGGACCGCGTCAGGGCGGAACCCCGTTCGCAGCTTGTGCGGGCGGCGGTTCTCCAAAGTCTGACGGCGGCGGTGCTTCACGTCGTTGCTGAACGGCAGGCGCCACGTCTTCAGGTTCGCCAGGCCTTGAGGTCCGGGCTTTTCTTTCTTCATGCCGCATTCTAGCTCCCGCGGCGTGACGCCGGTTCGACGGGGAGGCAACGCTATCGCGACGCGCGGGCGTCGACGCCCGCGTGGAAGCGCCAGGCGGCGACGAAGGCTCCGGCCGTGACGACGTGCCACAGGGCGTGGAACTGGAACCAGTGGTCGTCCGGGCGGCAGGCGAGATCGGAGTGGTCGAGGTGCCAGCAGGCGTAGGCGGCGATCAGCAGGCCCTGCATCAGCCAGAACGGGGCGTAGGAGGGGGCGTCGCGCTTGGCGAGCATGAGACGGATCTCCAGGGCGGCGAGGGCCAGCGCCTGGACGAGGACCACAGTCTGAATCCCCCAGCCCGCCGCGCGGAAGGAGAACAGGGCCGCAATGCTCGCGGCGAACAGCCCGCCCCAGAAACGGAGCGCGCCCCTTTCATCGAGAGAGCCGGCGCGCCGCAGGCCGCGCGCCAGCGCCCAGCCGAGGAGCAGGAACATCCCGGCGTAGTCGAGGACCTGCCCGGCGAAGGTGTACGAGGCGTGGAAGGCGAAGGACGTGACGCCGACCGCGATCGACACCGGACCGAGGCCCCCGGCCGTCAGGAGGCCGCGCCTCGCGGAGCGCCGCATGATCCAGAGCCCGACCGCCACGTAGGCGAGGTTCGACCAGGTGTTGGCCGGGGCCGCGATCCAGCCGGCGAGGTTCGCCTCGCAGTGCTTGATGTCGGGCAAGGTCCAACCGCTCCACGGAGAACCGGCGGGCGGGGGCGGCACGACGCGGGGATCCACGCCGAGACTGTAGCGAAATGGCCCCCGAAGGGGCTAGGCCCGGGGGCCCGGTTTCGAGTAGGCCGCTTGGCGGGCCTTTTTGGGCCTCCTTGGCCCACAGGGAAAAGGGGGGGCGCTTGGTAGGATAGGATCATGAAGAAACCCACTTTCGCCGCGATCGCCGCCCTCCTCCTCTCCGTCGCCGCCTCCGCCCAGACCGCCGGGGCGTGGGACAAGCTCGAAGGGCAGAACAGCCGCATCGCGCAGCCCCGTACCGTCGCCGTCAGCGACAAGACGGCGTGGGAGCAGGTCTGGAAGGAGCACTCGGCCCAGGCTCCCGCCCCCTCCGTGGACTTCTCCAAGGAAAGCGTCGTCGCGGTGTTCCTTGGCGAGACGCGCGCCGCCGGCGTGAAGATCGAGATCGTCGTCCAGAACGACATGATCGACGCCAACCGCCTCAACGTGTTTTATAAGGAAATCCGTTCCGCCGCGAAGCCCTTCGCGGCCCAGGTGATCTGCCGCCCGTTCGCGATGGTCAAGGTCCGCAAGGCCGGGACCGTCTCCTTCGAGGCCGACGGCCGGGTGTCCATCCCCGAGAACAGGACGGCCCCGAAGAACCCGCGCGACGACTCCAAGGTCCGCGCGCTCCTCGAAACCCTGCCTTCTTTCGACGGGCGCTAGGCTTCGGTCCTGGGCGGCCGTAGGCCGCCCTACCCCTCGACAATCCGGGGTTCCGGCCCTATACTCCCACTGTGAAGCGACCCCTCGCCTCCGCCCTCGCCTTCCTTATTGTCGCCCTGTCCCCGGGCGCGCCCGCCTATCAGGCGTTCGCCCAGACGGTGGGGAAGACCGGCTCGGCGGCGGGCGCGACGGGCGACGCGGCGACCTCGGTCAACTCCGGCGTCAACAGCGGCGGGCTCGCGGCGCCGCTCGCTCTCCCGGTCCAGAATTTGGGCCTCAACTCGGCTTTGGCGCCGGCGGCCGTTCCGGCCCTCAACGCCGCCGCCATCCCGGCCCTGACGCCCTCGGTCGCCGCCGTCTCTCCCGTCGCCTCCCTCTCCCAGCCGGGCGTGTTCAAGGCGGCGCCGGCCAAGCCGCTCGTCCCGACCGCCCTTCAGCCCGCCGCCAGGACGGCGAACGCGCCCGTGGGCCTGTCCGCGGCGTCCAAGCAGGTCGAGACTTTGTCCCAGTCGGCCAAGCCGGTCCTGGAAGGCGTCAAGAACGGCGACGCGACGGCCGCCCTGAACGTCGTCTTCGAGAACGGCTCCCAGCGCGGTCCGCTCGGCGCGGTCACGGCCCCGTCGGGCCCCGCGGCGCTGCGCTCGGGCCTGAAGCGCTCCGCGCCCTCGGCCGCTCCGCAGGGCCCCGCGGAGGTCCCGTCCGCCCAGGCCCCCGCCGCCAAGCCGTCCGTGTGGCAGAGCATCCGCTCCACCTTCGACCTCTCCGAGTTCAACAAGAGCGAGAAGTCCTACATCGCCGGCCAGGCCGTCTTCCTCCTCGCGATCTCCGTCTACCTCGCGTCCCTGCCGCTCCTCGTCAGCGCGCTCACCGGCGACGCGGCGATGACCGGCGTGGCGCGCATGGTCCACTACTGGGTGTTCGGCGGCGCCTCCCTCTTCGCGGGCGCGGTCGTCAGCAAGACCCCGATGAAGCGCATCCTCGTCGGCGCGGCCGGCGGGCGCGCCCTCCTGTTCGGCTCCATCGGCGCGTTGGCGCTGTTCGGCGGCCTGCCCTGGGCCGCCTTCCTCGTCCTCGTCGGCGTGAACTCGCTCATCGTCGCCCACAACCATCTCGTCGACATCGACACCGGCGGCGCGGCCAAGATCTTCAAGGGGACCGACCAGAAGTCCACCGACCACAAGATCGAGAAGGCCGGCTACGTCTACGACTTCATCTATTACGGCATGATGCTGGTCGTCCCCGCGCTCATCGGCCTGCCGATGGACTGGATCGACGCGCGCTTCGGCGCCGGCATCGGCGCCGGGGCCGGCTTCGCCGTGTTCGCGGCGCTGATGGGCGTCGTTTCCTATATATACGCCAAGCGCGTGGTGACGGTCGGCGACCTGGCCTCGGCCCCGTGGGCCGGCCTCAAGGATTACCTCGGCCGCCTCGCCGGGGCGCTGCGGACCTTCGGGCGCATCCTGCTCGACATCCCGCGCCGCAACTGGGCGACGGCCAAGATCATCATGGGCAACAAGGCCATCCTCGCGCGCTCGACGATGGCGACGATGGAGAACTTCGTCGAGGACGCGCTGTTCGCCGTCGTCCTGCCCACCTTCGCCATCGACATCCTCAAGGTCGGCGCGTTCGGCAACGGCCTGCTGCTCTCCGCGATCACCGCCGGCGGCCTCGTGGCCTCGATGTTCCTGATGAAGCGCATCCAGGCTCTCCAGCAGAAGCACGGCACCTACAAGGTCCTGGCCGGCCTGACCGCGGTCGCGGCGCTGGCCTTCGTGCCCTCGATTGGGCTGTGGCTGGTCCCGTCGCTGGCCCTCGCCATCCCCGCCGTGTTCATGATGAAGCTGATGCTGCAGCCGCTGCGCTCGCGCATGCGCGCCCTGCTTCAGACCGAGATCAAGAACGACCCGAAGGCCGCGCCCCACGCCGACGACATCTACAGCCTGATGACCTTCGTCGAGGTGATCGCGGCCGGCGCGGGCGGCCTGGCCTTCGCCTGGCTGTTCCACCACTCGATGCCCGGCTCGGCCCTCGCCCTGGCGCTGGGCGCGCTGGCGCCGATGAAGATCATCACGGTCACCTTGTTCGCGATGGGCTTCGTGTACCTCGGCGGCCTGCGCTGGGTGAAGGCTCAGCTCAGCAAGCCGACGAGGACCGTCCACAAATCGCCCGAGGGCAACGAGGCGAAGATGCTCGCCCAACTCTCGGTCAGCCTGACGGAGAACGGCCTGCCCGGCTACAAGACGGCGAAGGTCCCGGGCCCCTCGAACGACGACGCACCCACGGTCGCCATCCTGACCCCGGCGTCGCGCCACAAGGTCGCCATCGCCCGCGAGGGCGGCCGCCAGTCTCCGGGCGACGTGAACCTCGTCCTCGACGCCTCGTGGCTGATCCAGGAGCGCTACCCCGACGGCCGGACCAAGATTCTCGTCACGAAAGGCGTCGTGTTCGACGAGAAGGGCCAGGCGTCCGTCGTCGAGTACGAGACGCCGCGGCGCGTCCATTACTTCGCCAACTTCATGACCCTCGGGGCCAACGACCGGGACGACGGCGTCATCTACGAGGAGAACCTCGACGTCCCGCAGTCGAACTCGCTCCAGCGCGAGGACGTCATCAACGACAAGCTCGGCACGCGGATCGTGATGGCGGCCAAGGGCGTGTCGGTCCCCGCGACCTTGGCCTTCCTCCTGTCGGCGCATCCGTTGGCCGCCGCCGCCCTGAACGGGAGCTTCAGCGCCCCCAGCGTCTCCGTCCAGGCTCTTCCGGAAGGCGACGACGCCGACGCCCGCGTCGCCGCCTCCGTCGACGCGTACCTGGCCCGCCTCGAGGGCGACGAGATCGTCGTCAAGCCTTCCGGCACCCAGTTCCACTCCGGCATCGGGGTCAAGTTCTTCAAGAAGACCGAGCGCGACGCGATCCTCGAGCACGTCAAGGCGCTGCGCGCGATCAATGGGATGACCGCCGAAGGCGCGATCCTCCTCGACAGCCGCGTGAACTCGGCCCCGCTCGAGCGCGGCGGCCGCAAGATGGAGACGACGCTCCGCGTCCTCGTCTCTCGCGCGCCCTGGGACGGCGGCGTGGCGGCGGCGATCTACGCCCGCGTCGGCCCTTGGGGCAAGCCCACGACCGCCGAGGCCGCCGACCCGCGCGACAAAGCGACCGTCGAGCCCTGGGAGGTCCTCCTCAAGGAGTGGCGCGCCGCCGGCTACCTCGACGCGGCGTCCTCCCGCGAGCTCGACGAGGAGGTCAAGGCGATGGGGCCGGCCATCCTCGCCGCCCTGACCGAATACGAGCGGACCCTGCCCCGGGCTGCGGGCGAGGGCTATCAGGTCCAGACCGACATGATCGGCCTCGACGTCATGATCGAGCGGCGCGGCAACAAGCTCGTCCCCGTCGTCATCGAGATCAACGACCACAACTCCGGCGGCCAGTTCAACCTCGACAAGATGTACCCGAACGACATCGGCGCGCATTCCCGGCCCTATGTCGCCACCATGCTCCAGCGCGCCCGCCGCGACGCTCTCAAGGGCAAGCGCATCGTCATCGTCGGGGCCGGCTACGAGGGCAAGAAGCCGATCTTCGAGCGCGCCCGCGAGCTCGGCGTCGACATCATCCTCGTCGACAGCGCCAAGAGCTGGGCCAACGACCCGCGCTACATCTCGGAGCTGATCCCGACCGACAACACCAAGCCGGCCGAGGCCCTGACCATCGCCCGCAAGAAGCTGCAGCGCTCCATCCGCAAGAACGGCAAGCTCGACGGCATCACCACCTTCTGGGAGGACGACGTCGTCCTCACGGCGGACGTGGCCAAGGCCCTGGGCCTGCCGTACCACAGCCCCGACGCCTCCCGCACCGCCCGCAGCAAGTTCGAGACCCAGGCCGTCCTCGCCGCGAAAGGCGTGCCCGCCGCCCGGCAGCAAACCCTCCAGAACCTCTCCACCGCGGCGAACGACAAGGAGCGCGAGGCCATGGTCGCGGCGTTCCGCGAGTCCGCGTCCAAGGTCGGCTTCCCCGCCGTGATCAAGCCCGTCTCCGGCGCCGCCGCCATGGGGACGGAAAAGGTCTCCTCGCTCGAGGAGGCGGTCGCTGCCTACAAGCGCATCAGCGCGATGATCAATCCGAAGACCGATCCCATATTCTCCAACAACTCCGACCTCCTGCTGATGCAGTACCTAGACGGCCCCGAGTACGATGTGGACCTGGTCATGGTCGCCGGAAAGCCCGTCTTCCAGTCGGTCACCGACAACAAGCCCACCCGGGAGCCGTCCTTCCTCGCCACCGGTTCGCGCCTGCCCAGCACCTTGACCGCCAAGCAGCAGAAGGAGTCGGCCGAGCAGGCCATCGCCTCCGCCCAGGCCCTGGGCCTCACCGACGGCGTCATCCACATGGAGGGCAAGTACACCTCCGAGGGCGCCCGCCTCATCGAGGCCAACGCCCGCATGGGCGGCACCTACGTGATGGACTGGATCAAGGGCGTCTGGGGCGTGGACCTGTCCGAGGAAGGGCTTATGGCCGCGGCGCGCATCCCCGGCAAACCGTACATGCCGTCCCAGCCGATCGTCCACCTCGACGGCGACTTCGTCAACTCCGACAAGGCCGGCGTCATCAAGGTCCTCGAGCTGCCCGAGGAGGCCCGCCGCATGCCCGGCTTCGTCCGCTTCCGCATGGTCAAGAAGGCCGGCGACCGCATCACGACCGACGAGGGCGGCGGCTACGCGCGCGTGGCGATGCTCGAGGTCGGCGGCAAGGACGCCGCCGAGGCCAAGCGCAACCTCGAGGCGATCAAGGCCAAGATCCGCTTCGTCGTCGAGTAAGGCCTCCGCGGCGCCGCCGCGAATTCCTCCCCGTCGTGAGCCTTCCTTCCTCCGTTTCTCCTCGGTAAATCACGAGTCGTGAGCGGTCGTGAGCGTTCTCGCGTCTTCGCTGATCCGTGTCCGCACCCCGCCGGTATGATGAATGCATCGGGATGAACGTGATTCCCGGACTCATACACGAGGTGCGACAGATGAACCGCAAGAACAGAGCCGTGATCCTCGCCGCCGCGACCATTTCCTTCGCGTTCGCTGCGGCCGTTCGGGCCGAAGGGGAGACCGCGCAGGAATCCGTGCGCTCCGGGCTCGCCGAAGCCGCGCGCGCCGGCAACGCCGACGCGATCCTCGACCGGCTCTTCAGCGGGAACGCCGGCGTGACCCGCCGCGCCGCGCGGCCGAGCCAGCGCGCGGTGAAATACGACGATTGCTTCGACTCGGGAAAGAACTGCGAGAAGTTCCCCGAACCGCCGCCCCCTCCGCCGCCGCCACCGCCGCCTCCTCCTGTTCGGCCCGGACCCCCGCCCCCGCCGCCGCTTCCGCCGTCGGTGATCCCTGGGACTCAGCGTCCCGCCTGAGCCATGAACATCTTCTCGAAGGTCGTCGTGCTGTCGCTCCTCGCGGGTTCCGCCGGCGCGGCGGCGATCGAGCCTCACGCGCCGATCCGCGTGGTGGGGGAGATAGTCAGCGTCGAGCAGATCCTCGCCGCGCTGCACCCGCCGGCGACCGGCCAGTGGCTCGTCCGCGGCTGGGGCGCGGCGCCCGCTCCGAGCGGCCCGTCGGCGGCCGTCGAGCCGGCGGCGCCGAAGGCCAACGCGGGCTTGACCAGCCTCATGTACATGTCGGCAGGCGGGACGGGCACGCTCGATTGGACGTTCGACGGCTCCGTGACGCGGCAGAGCGCGTCGTCGGCGCGTTTTGTCCAGGTCGTCGACCTCCTGCCCTCCGACGCGCTTACGCCGCAGCTCAATCGGGGAGTGAAGGTCGCACCCGAGGTGGCCCAGCCTTCCCCTGCCGTCGCGGCGCGGTCGGCTCCCGTCGTCGCCGCTCGCGCCGTGCCCATCGAAGCCGGGCGTCCGTCCGCGGTCGCGACGACCTCCGTGGAGCGGTGCGACGATCTCCTCGACAAAGCCCGGCGGCTCAGAATAGCCGCGGCTCAATGCGACGCCGACCTCAGCCGGGGGGTTCCGACCTGCGAGGTGACGCCGACCTTCACGACGCCGCCGATCCCCGCGTCGCTCTCGGCGGGCTCCGCGCGAGGGTATGCCGAGCGGTTCGAGGCCATCGCCGCTCGCGGGGACGCCGCATACTGCGCCGCCAACGGCGGAGAAACGCCCGGAGAAGCCTCGGTGGGGCGGGCCAATCTGTATTATTCCCGCGCCTGCTCCGGCGGGGACCGGTACGCCTGCGACGCCCGGCAGATCGCGAGCCTTTGCTTTAATACGTCGCCCACGAACAATTGCGTCCGGGACTGCTTGGTCGACAACGACCGCGAGTGCGCGGCGAAGACCGATCCCGATGAGAGACTGGACTGCCGCAAACGCAATCATTGGTTTTGCTACGAAAGGAAGTGTCCGAAATACATGCCGAATCCCGTGGAGGCCCGATGCTTTATGCAATTCCCGCAGTCCAGCCAGTTCCTGTGCCCTCCGGGCAAATGGGGGGAGATATGCCGGTGATCGCTCTTCCCATCCTCGTGTTCGTCTGCGCCGTCGTCCTGAGTGTGCTCGCGCTGAGGCAGCGCCGCTGGCCGGCGTTGCGGCTGGCCGTCATCCTCGGTTGGCTCGGCCCGCTGCCCGGTTATCTGAGCGTGACGGGGCTCGGCGAGCCGCGCGGTCTCGGGTGGCTTATGCTCTATTACGTCTCGTTCGCGGTGCCGATGTTCGGGTCCTACTGCTTCACCGCCGGCCTGCTGGGAGGGGCGCTGCTCGGGCGGTACACCGTCGCGCCGGCGCCGGCGTGGGTGAGGCCCGCGGCCCTCGTCGCGTTCGCGGCGGCGGCCGCCGTGCCGGTCATGCTGCTCTTCAAGGATTCGCCGTTGGCCATGGCCGCGGCGGTGAGCGCAGCCTGCTGCGCGGGCGGCATGCTGCTGATGCGGCGGCGGATCTTCCCGGCGAGTTGACCGTGCTCTTGGCGGGCTTGTCGGGGTCGCGGCTCGTTTTTGGAATCTAGGCGTCATGAATTGGTTAGAATGGCGGAATGCAGTCATCGCCGCGGGTCGAATTGCGCTGGACGAAGGAGCAGCTCGAGCCCATCCTGGGGCCGCTGGCCGGACGCAAAGCCTGGCACCGGCTTGAGGAGCGGGTCTCGAAGCTCAACGCCGACGGCAAGCGCCACGGCGTGCGCTTCACCGCTTCGTTCGACGAGGGCGCCCTGACGATGAGCGCCAAGCAGGCTCAGGCCCTCGAGGCGTTCCGGGAGAAGCTCGACGCCGCTCCCGGCCGCGTCCAGCGGTCCTTCGGCAAGCTCATCGCCTCCGGCACCGGCGGCGGGGGACCTCAGGCGATGGGGCATTGCGTGGAGCGCCAGCGCGAGGCGGTCGCGCGCCGCGCCAACGAACCGCTCAAGCTTTTCGCCGAGCTGGCGCCCCTGCCGGGCAGCGTCTTCATCGACCCGCCGTTCCGCTTGGGCGAGGCTTCGGGCAAGGGCGGCGCCCTTCAGGCCGTCCTCTCCGAGGCCGCCTCCTCGTCGGGCGGCTCGATGATCATCGTCGGGCCGTCGGGCATCGGCAAGAGCACCTTGGCGGGAGAGGCGTTCCGGCGGCTCCAAGCGGCCCCCGGAGCCGGCTGGTCCCACCCGCTGTTCGTGCCCGCGGCCGACGTCCAATTCGGTCCCGGCGGCGAGGTCGAGTGGGAGAAGCTCCCGGGGGTCCCCGCGGGATTAGGCCCGCGTCTCGAGGCGCTGTTCAAGGAGGGCCGCCTGCTGCTGATCCTCGACGGCCTGGACGAGAACTTGAAGCTTCAGGACTTGTCGAACCCGGCGGCGTGGTCGTTCTGGGGGATGGCGTCGCGCAACCGCTGCATCCTCACCTGCCGCGATCGCTTCTACAACTACCGCTTCGCCTTCTCCCCGGTCGAGCGCATCTTCGGCGGCGGGCTCAAGATCATGAGCCTTCCCGCTTGGGGGCCCTCCGAGGCCAAGGCGCTGTTCGGCAGCATCGCCGAGCGCGGCCAGGGGGCGCCGAAGGCCCGCGCGCTGGTCGAGGGCCTCAGCCACCTGAGCCGCCTTCCTCCGGATTTCTTGCGCGATAAGATGGCTTCCTTCCAGATCACGGGCCTCACCGCCTGGAACTTCGCCGTCTACTTCGCCCTGCACAACAAGGGCAAGTTCCCGCGCAACGAGTACGAGATCCTCGAGTATTTCGTCGAGCAGACCCTGCGCTGGGAGAAGGGCAAGACCCGCGAGGGCGAACCGCTGCCTGTCGAGATCCTGCGCGGCCTGCTCGTGCGCCTGGGGCGCAGCGCCGACGGAGAGCGCAACGGCCGCAAGAGCTGGCGCGTCACCCCCGACGCGATCCTGGAGGTCGTCGGGCGCCACTACCCGTTCCTCCTCGAGCGCAAGGTCCAGCTGTTCGCGGCCTTGCGCGAGATCCCGTTCCTCGAATACGAGGCCGAGACGGGGGCTTTCCATCTCGACTACCGTCTCGGCTGCTACTTCGCGGCCAAGAACGTGGTCGTCCTCGCGCTCCAGGGCGACGCCGCCGGCCTGCGCGAGGAATGTCAGTCGCCGATGAGCTTCCAGTCGTTCAATTTCCTGATCCAGGCGTTCGCGGGCTTCGACGACGAGTCCCGGCGGAAGTTCTTCGAGTCGGCCAAGCGGGTGTTCGCGGACGTCCGGCGCGACTATGAACGCGACAAGACCGCGAGCCATGCGCGCGTCATGTGCGAGTTGTTCGAGCCGCTGGGCTGCCTGGGGTCTCCGGAGGCGGGAGAGTTCCTTCGGAGCATCTCCGCGCGGCCCGGGGATTTCCCTGAGCTCGTCAATTTCACCTGCGCCCGCGGCGTCGCCTACGCCGGGGACCGCGCCGCCGTCGACGCTTACATCCGGCGGCTCAAGAAGGACCGCGACGCCCGCCGCTTCAACAGCGAGTATTATCTCCATTCGTTGTGGCTGAGCGCCGAGTACACGCTTCAGTCGGGGCGCGGCGACCAGCGTCGCGTGAACCTCGAGAAGTGGGAGCGGCAATCGCGCTGGTTCGTCCAGAAATTGACGACGAGCGACTACAAGGACCTGCGCCACATCCAGCTCTACTCGTTCACCGACCTGCTGCGCGAGCTAGGCTCGGGCAGCCTCGAGCGCGGGGTGCTGCGCGGAGTGGCCGACAGCCTGCGCAAGGAGTCGTCGGACTGGAGCGCGGATGCGCGCGCGGACCTGGCCGACTTCGCGAAGCTCGCCGCCCGTCTCGACCCGGCCTAGCGCTCCGAAGGGGGGGCCATCTTCCGGCGGTTGAAGACGATGCCGGACGGCACGCGCGGGGGGTTGGGGTCGTCGTTCTCGAAGTGCCACGCGGTCGTGGCGTCCGCCGCCGGCAGCGCCTCGGGCGTGAAATAGCGGCCGCCGACCAGGTCCTCCGCGTCAGGATCCCCTCCCTTCTCGCGCGCCGCGAGATAGCGCTCCGCCAAGGGGCCGTCCCGCTTGATGCCGAAGAAGAAGTAGCCGGCGTTCTTTCCCTGCTTGTTCTTGTTCTCCGCGATCTTCGCGGTGTCGAGCATCTTCATCAGGATGACCCCCTCGGAGGGGTAGGGCGTCATGAGCAAGGTCGCCTTGTTGGCCATCAGGCCGATGTTGTAGTCGAAGCCGTAGAAATCGGTGTCCTGGCCGAGGCTGAAGACGGGAAGGCCCAGCGTCTTGGCGAGCTTCAGCCCCTCGGAGAAGGTGCGGACCGACGGGCTCGCGTCCTTGAGCGCCGGCCGGTACGCCGCGAAGTTGCCCACTAGCATCCCTTTCTCGGGCCACGCGCGCATGAGGACGCCGCCCAGCATCCGCGTGGGCTCCTTCGGGTCGTAATAGAAGACGCCCCAGCGCTCTCCCAGCAGGCCGTCGGCCTGAAGCTTGCGCGCCCAGTCGCGGGCCACGTTGCGCTTGCCGCCCGGCTTGTTGACGACCTCGTCCTCGTAGATCGGGTACCACTCGTCGAACTTCTCGAGCGTGAGAGGCTCGACCTTCACGGAGAGCCCGGCGCTGGCCTTGAGCATGTCGTGGAAGCTCTTGCGGTTGCGTTGGTGCGGCTGCATCGCGTCGTGCTCGTCGAGGGTGTGCGTGGGCGTCACCCAGCGCACGTACTCGCTCTTGAGGTGATAGCCGTCCTCCTCGCCGAACTTGCCGAGCTCGGCGCGCGAGGGGGCCTTGATGACGACCATCTCGACGCCGAGCTTGCGCAGGGCCGCGTCGTAGGAGGGGCGGTAGTCGCCGGAGGCGAAGTTGACGCGCTTGAGCCCGCGGGGGCTCGTCACCGCGTTCTTCATCACGTACGCCTCGAGCTCCTCGTCGTTCATCCCGGACCGGCCGAGTCCCACGAGCGGCTTCTTGGGGATCCCGCCGGGGTCGACGACGGGTGAAGCGTCGGCGGGCGCGTGGAGGGAGGAGTTCTCGAAGATCGCGTTGAGGCGCAGGGAGATGTCCTGGCCGGAGGACGGGTTGGTGAGGTCCACCGTGCGGCGCAGGGACTCCATCTGCGCGCGCAGCTCCGGGTGCGCGTCCGCGTGCGACTGGAACCGGGCCGAGGCCTTGAGCAGGAGGTCCACCCCATGGTCGCCGAGCACCGCGCGCAGCTGCTCCTGGTTGGCCGCCAGCGCCTGGGGCTGGGCGGCCAGGGCCGCGACCAGGCGTCCCGCCTCGGCTCGGTAGGGATCGACCTTGCTCGGCGTCGCGCTCAGGAGGGGGGTCAAGGTCGGCGCCGACTGGGCGCTGAGCGAGGTCGCGAACTGGATCTGCGACATCATGGACTCGCGGAAGGCCGGGACGGTCTGCGCGAGGCCGAGCGCGGGGGTGAGGGGAGCGGAGACGACGCCGGCCGCCGCGGGCGCGGGGAGCAGGACGGCGAGCGCGAGGAGACGGATGAGGGAGGGGAGCCTCATGCCAGCAGTGTAGACCCGAATCGGCCGTTTTTCAAGGCTTTAAATCTCCAAGTTCACGGGGTTTTGAACTCGGTCCTGGACCGAGTTGATACCGGCGCTTAAACGGCATGGCGCCTTGCGGCGCCAGGGTTTTCGCTTCGCGAAAACCTGAGGGTGAAGCGGTAGAATAGGCGGCCGAGAACCG